>JABFWJ010000040.1 GCA_013362295.1 Thermoleophilia bacterium | reverse complement strand
GAAGCGCCGCAGCGGCTGCCGATCAACCTCGACGAGGCCGGCGAGCAGACCGTCGTGACCGCCGACGAGGGTCCCTACGACGGGACGCCCGAGAACGTCGCACCGATCAGCGAGGCCGAGCAGTCGGCCCACCAGGTGGAGCTGGCCGAGATCGGCGCCTGCGACCCGGCCGTCAACACGGTGCTCTGGTTCCCGCTGATCGACGACACCCTGATCTCCAACGGGTTCCAGTCGGGGAGCCTGTTCGCCGGCTTCGCGAGGAAGCAGTCCTACCAGGCGATGAAGGACAAGATCGCCTCGGCCCGCGGCAACTGTCAGGGCGGCGTCCCCGGCGTTCCGCAGGCCTGGCGGCATACGACGCACGTGATCGGCGCGGTCGGCATCTTCGGTGGGCCGGGCACCGCGCCGGGGTCGCAGCCGGTCGACAAGCGGACCCGGCCGACCGGCACCTGGACGAGCCTGACCGCGGCCGAGACGACGACCTACAAGGCGACCCTCCTCAAGGTGCGCGCACCGGCCAAGGCCGGGGTGAAGATCGTCCCCAGCACGGCGAAGATCGTCGCCACGCTGAGCGGGAGGGCCCGCGCGAACTTCCGGCCGGGTCTCCACTTCCGGTTCTCGAAGCGGCTGGCGGTCGGCTACTACCGGTTCAGCATCACGCTGCGGGCCGTCACGAACCCGCTCCGGAGCACGACGCTCGTCTCGAAGTCGTTCACCGTCGGCAAGCCGAAGGCCAGGCGGACAAAGGCGCCGTCGAGGAAGCACTAGCCTGCGCATCGCGGTCATCTCCGACACGCACATACCGAGAGGCGCGCGGGTCCTGCCCGCCGAATGCCTCGGACGGCTCGTCGCGGCGGATCTGATCCTGCATGCGGGCGACATCACCGGCGCCGCGTTCCTCGACGAGCTTCGCTCGCTGGGGCCACCGGTGGAGGGCGTGTGCGGGAACATGGACGAGCCGGAGCTCCGTACCCTGCTGCCGAGGTCGCGCGTCGTGGAGGCGGGGGGCGTGCGCATCGGGATGCTGCACATCCCGGGCCCGCGCCAGGGCCGCGAGGAGCGGCTCGCTGCGCGGTTCCCGGGCTGCGCCGCGGTCGTCTACGGCCATACGCACAGTGCGGAGGCCGTGCGGCACGGGGAGGTGTGGATCCTCAACCCGGGCTCCCCGACCGAGCGTCGCCGCTCGCCGGCACGGACGATGCTCGAGCTCGTCGCCGCGGGCGGCGAGCTGACACCCGAGCTCGTCACGCTCGGCCCTTGACAACACGAACACGCGTTCGCTAGAGTGGCGAACACATGTTCGTCAGGATTCTCCTCATCGTCGGGATAGCCGTGCTCGCCTGGAGCGCTCTGGCGCGTTCGTCCACTGCGCACGGCGCGAAGCAGGTCGTGACGGTCCGCCCGTACGAGACGCTCTGGTCGATCGCGCAGCGGCACTACGCCGGCGACGTCCGCGATGCGATCTGGCGGATCGAGCGCGCGAACCACCTGCAAGGCGCCGACGTGCGCGTCGGCCAGAAGCTCGTCCTGCCGTAGGCTGTCGCGCTGCGTAGCACGTGTGCTACATTGGCGCGGGAGCCACGATGCGGAGCATCACTCAGCGGGAGCTTCGAAACGACAGCGGCGCGATCATGCGCGCGCTCGACCGCGGTGAGTCCTTTGTCGTGACGCGAAACGGTGTACCGGTTGCAGACCTCGTGCCGCATCGGCGAGCGACATTCGTCAGCGCGGACGAGGCTGTGGCAGCAGCTGCCGCCGGACCTGCGATCGACTTCGAGCGCTTCCGGTCCGACGTCGACGCACGTCTCGGCCTCGACCCGGAGCCTCGAGCCTGAGGAGCCCACGGCACGAGCGCGGCCTTCTGGACACGTCGGTTGTCATTGACCTCGCCCGGATCCCGCCGGCCGACCTTCCTGCGTTCGTCGCGATCTCTGCAGTCACCCTGACCGAGCTGACGGCGGGGCCACATGCCACCGAGGATCCCGCCGAGCGAGCTCGTCGGCAGGCTCGCCTGCAGCAAGTCGAGTCGCGATTCGAGGCGATCCCGTTCGACGGCAGCATGGCGCGCGCTTACGGACCGATCTTTGCCTCCGTGCTCGCGCTCGGTCGGAAGGCGCGCGGACCGCGTGTCCTCGATCTGCTCATCGCCGCCACGGCGCTCGGCACACGCCTACCTCTCTACACCCGAAACCCGCATGACTTTTCGGGGCTCGAGGATCTGATCGAGATCGTCTCCGTCTGACGGTCGGCTTCCGCTGCGACACTAGGCAGCGGCATGGACCTCGACGTCGTCTTCCTCGGGACCTCCGCGAGCGCGCCGACGGCGCAGCGTGCGCCGGCGGCGCTGCTCGTGCGGCGCGGGGGCGACCGCCTCCTCTTCGACTGCGCGGAAGGCACCCAGCGCCAGCTGATGCGCTCGACGCTCGGCCTGCCCGACCTGGAGGAGATCTTCCTCACGCATTTCCACGCCGACCACTACCTCGGCCTGCCGGGGATGCTGAAGACGTTCTCGCTCCGCCAGCGCGAGCCGCCGCTGACCGTCTACGGGCCGCCGGGGCTGGTCGAGCTCTACCGGAGCCTGGGGCGCATCGTCGGGAAGCTCAGCTACGAGGTCCGGCTCGAGGAGCTCCGGCCGGGCGAGGCGCTCGAGCGCGACGGCTACCGGATCCTCGTCTTTCCGGTGCACCACGGCGTCTCGGCGGTCGGCTACGTGCTCGCGGAGCACGAGCGCCCCGGCGAGTTCGACGCGTCGGCCGCGGACGCGCTCGGGATCCCTTTCGGGCCGGAGCGCGGCGCGCTCCAGCGCGGCGAGTCGATCACGTTCGACGACGGGCGTGTCCTGACTCCCGACGCCGTCGTCGGCGCGCCGCGGCCCGGACGGCGGATCGTGTTGCCGGGCGACACCGCGCCGGTCGAGACGGTGCGCGTCCTCTCGGAGGGCGCCGATCTGCTGATCCACGAGGCGACGTTCCTCGAGGACGAGCGCGACCGGGCCGCGGACACGCTGCACTCGACCGCAGTGCAGGCGGCCGAGATCGCACGCGACGCCGGGGTGCGCATGCTCGCGCTCACGCATATCTCGACGCGCTACTTCGGCCCGGAGCTTGTGCGTGAGGCGCGCGAGGTGTTCGAAGCGACGGTCGTCCCGAAGGACTTCGACGTGATCGAGATCCCGTTCGCCGAGCGCGGCGAGCCGGCGCTGATCCGCCGCGCCGCGCGGCCGACACGCGCCCGGGACCCCGAATCTGATTCGCGAAGCGAACCAGATTCGAGCTCTTCGGTTTTCAGCGCTTGACGGCGGTCGCGCGAGCGAACCAGATTCGAGCTCTTCGGTTTTCAGCGCTTGACGCGGTCGCGCCTGCGAACCAGATTCGAGCTCTTCGGTTTGCAGCGCTTGACGCCGTCGCGCCTGTGCGCCATCAGACCTGCCAGCTGCCTCCGCGCAACACCGGAACCTGACTCCCGTCGCGGGTGATCCCGGTAACGGCGACGTCGTCGCTCCCGATCATGAAGTCGATGTGGATCGCGCTCTTGTTGATCTTCTCGCGATCCGCTTCTCCGACCGAAATCGCGTACGCGTTGCCGAGCGCGAGGTGACTTGCGGCGTTCTCGTCGAGCAGCGTGTTGAAGAACACTCTGCCGGTCTTGCCGATGCGGCCCTCGCTGTCGACGAGCGCCACCTCGCCGAGGCGGGCGGCGCCTTCGTCCTTCGCGACGCGGCCGCGCAGCGCCTCCGCACCTTCGCCCTCGATCTCGACCGCGCGGCCGCCCTCGAAGCGCACACGCAGGTCGCGGACGACGGTTCCTGCGACGTCGAGCGGCTTCGTCGCCGTGACGACACCGTCGACGCGCTGCGGATCCGGGGCCGAGGCGATTTCCTCGGTCGGCAGGTTCGGCGCATGCACGACGCCGTCGATCGTCTGCATCCCGGGCGTCTCCGCGGCAAACCGCGACGTCGGGAGCAGCCCGACCGTGAGCTCGGTGCCCGGCCCGTCGAACCGCAAGGCAGCGAAGCGGTGGGAATCGACGCGCAGGCCGGCCTCGTGCAGCTGCGCCAGCCGTGCGTGCCATGCAGCGGCCGGGTCGTCCTCGTCCAGTCGCAGCACGTAGAGCAGCTCCTCCCACAGCTTCGCGGTCGCCGCCTCGTCGTCGAGATCGGGGTGGACGAGCCGGGCCCATTCCGGCACGGGCCACGGCACGACCGTCCAGTTCGTCGTGCGGGCGTTGATCACGTCGAAGTTCTCCTTGTGAGCGGGGAGCGCGTCCCGGCCGGCGCGCGCGGGATCGATGCCGTCGAGCAAACCCGGTGGCACATGCGGCGTGATCGAGATCCGCACGCCGTGGCCCTCCCCGAGCTGGCGGAGCCGCTTGCCGTACCACGGAGGAACGAAGTCGAGGGTCTCCAGCCGGATCCGCTTCACGAACGGGTCGAAGTACCACGCGTCGACGAAGCGCGCGCCGCGTGCGTAGGCCCCGGCGGCCACGAGCCGCACGAGCGGTGCCGCGCGCGGCTCGGCGACGATCCAGACGGTCTGACCGGGCTGGACGTTCGCGCCCACCTCGACGATCAACCGCGCATAACGCTCGAGCGTTTCCTCGTCCACCGCGCCGTGAGCCTACTCCGTCCGATCCGATCGTCTATGGTGCGCGCGGCACCAACCCCTTTAACCCGGTCCAGCGAGGCCGGAAAGGAGTCGCATGTCTCACTCTGCCGTCACACCGGCCCCGCACGTCCTGCTCGACGAGGAATCGATGCGGCGCACCCTCTCGCGCATCGCGCACGAGATCATCGAGCGGAACGACGACCTGAGAGCCGTCGCGCTCGTCGGGATCCACACGCGCGGCGTGCCGATCGCCCAGCGCCTGCGGCGGCTCGTCGAGGAGCGCACCGACGAGGAGGTGGCGCTCGGGCAGCTCGACATCACGTTTCACCGCGACGACGTCCACGTTCGGGCAGGGCACGCGCCGCGGCGGCCGCAGCCGCTCGTGCGCGATACGAAGCTCGACTTCGACCTCGAGGGCCGCACGGTGATCCTCGTCGACGACGTCCTCTACACGGGCCGCACGATCCGTGCGGCGATCGACGCGCTCTTCGAGTACGGACGCCCCGACCGCGTGCAGCTCGCGGTCCTCGCGGACCGTGGTCACCGCGAGCTGCCGATCCGGCCGGACTACGTCGGCAAGAACCTGCCGACGGGACGCAGCGAGCGCGTGCAGGTCGAGCTCGTGGAGATCGACGAGATCGACCGCGTCCTGCTCGTCCCGGAGCGCGAGGAGGCCGACCGTGACTGACCTGCGCGTCGTCGGCGGCGACCTGCTCCCGCCCGCGCACGACAGGCGCAACCTGCTCTCGATCTCCGACCTGTCGCAGGCCGACGTCGAGCGTCTGCTGGCGACTGCGCGCTCGTTCGCGCGGTCCCAGGAACGCGACAACAAGAAGCTGCCGACGTTGCGCGGCCGGCTCGTCCTGAACGTGTTCTACGAGTCGTCGACGCGAACGTCATCCAGCTTCGAGCTTGCGGCGAAGCGGTTGTCGGCGGACACGATGACGCTGAAGTCCACCGGCTCGTCGGTGGACAAGGGCGAGTCGCTCAAGGACACGGCGCTCACGCTCGCGGCCTACGACCCGGACGTGATCGTGCTCCGGCATCCCGAGGTCGGCGCCGCCGAGTACGTCGCGCGTCTCACCGAGGCGCGGGTCGTGAACGCGGGCGACGGCAAGCACCAGCATCCGACGCAGGCGCTGCTCGACCTCTACACGATCCGCGAGGCGTTCGGGCGCCTCGACGGCCTACAGGTCGCGATCGTGGGCGACGTCGCGCACTCGCGCGTCGCGCGCTCGCTCGTGCAGGCGCTGGGGCTGGTCGGAGCGGACGCGATCCTCGTCGGCCCGCCCACGCTCGTCCCCCAGGGGCTCGCACCGACGTCGCACGACATCGCGGCGATCGCCGACGCCGACGTCGTCTACGTCCTCCGCATGCAGCGCGAGCGGATGCTCGAGGGCGCCAACTTCGTCCCGTCGCTCCGCGAATACACGGCGCGCTGGGGGATCACGCCCGAGCGGATCCGCGACGGTCAGCGCGTCATGCATCCCGGCCCCATGAACCGCGGAGTCGAGATCGACGCGCGCGTCGCGGACTCCGACGCCGCGCTGATCGTCGACCAGGTCCGCTCCGGCCTGATCGTGCGTATGGCCGTGCTCTACGACCTCCTGACGACCGGCCCCGTCTCCGTCGAGATGACGGTGGAGGTGGCGTGATGCTCGCCGGACGCAGCGGAGCCGACAACATCGTCGTCCGCGGCGCGCGGGTCCTCGACGTCGTCGAGGGCATCGACGCGACGCTCGACGTGCGAATCGACAACGGCATCATCGCGCGCATCGGAGAGAACCTCGACAGCAACCAGCATCGCGTGATCGACGCGGCCGGGTCGACGCTCGCACCGGCGTTCATCGATCCGCACGTGCATCTCCGCACGCCCGGACGGGAGGACGAGGAGACGATCGCGAGCGGCACGGCGGCCGCCGCCGCGGGCGGCTACTGCGCGATCCTCGCCGTCCCGAACACCGATCCGGTCGTCGACGACGCCGAGGTCCTGCGCAGCCTGCGCGCTCGCGCGGACGTGGAGGCGTGCGTCCCGGTCGGCTTCTTCGCTGCGATCACGAAAGGCCAGGACGGCGAAGAGTTGACCGAGATGGGCGCGCTCGCAGACGCGGGTGCGGCCGCGTTCACCGACGACGGCAGACCGGTCGCATCCGCCGGCGTGATGAGGCGTGCGCTGCAGTACAACGCCGTCACCGGCCGCGCGATCGCGGTGCACTGCGAGGAGGCGTCGCTGACGCGCGGCGGCCACGCCCATGCCGGGGTCGTGGCGGCGGAGCTCGGGCTCGGCGGCTGGCCGTCGCTCGGCGAGAGCCTGATGGTCGGACGCGACGTCGATCTCGCGGCGGAGACGGGGCAGCCGGTGCACCTCATGCATCTCTCCGCACGCGAGTCCGTCGAGCACCTGCGTCGGGCACATGCCGCCGGGGTCCGTGCGAGCGCCGAGGCGACACCGCACCACCTGTGCCTGACCGACGAGGCAATCCGCACACTGGACGCGAACATGAAGATGAATCCCCCGCTTCGCACCGAGGACGACCGTGCGGCGCTGATCGACGCGCTGCGCGACGGCACGATCGGCGCGATCGCGACCGACCACGCGCCGCACGCTCCGGAAGAGAAAGACGTGCCGTTCGAGGCGGCGCCGTTCGGCGTTACGGGCCTGGAGACCGCGTTCGCCGCGCTCTTCACCTATCTCGTGGAGCCCGGCGTTCTCAGCCTGGAGACGGTGCTCGAGCGACTGTCCGCCGGGCCTGCCGCGATCTTCGGGCTCGACCGTCCCCGCATCGCCGTCGGCGCACCGGCGAACCTGACGCTGATCGACACCGAGTCGACGTGGCGGGTGAAGGCCGACGGGTTCCGCTCACGCTCGGCGAACTCGTGGCTGCTCGGCAAGCGGCTGCGCGGACGGATCGCGCTCACGGTCGCCGCCGGACGGGTTGTGTTCACCGGCGCAGGCGTGCCGGAGCGGGCAGGAGCCCAGTGACAGGAGCGCTCGTCCTGGAAGACGGAACCGTCTTCGAAGGCCGCTCGGTCGGCGCCGGTGGATTCGCGTTCGGCGAGGCGGTCTTCACGACGTCGATGAGCGGCTACCAGGAGGTCGCGACCGACCCGAGCTTCGAGGGTCAGATCGTGACGTTCACCGCGCCGATGGTCGGCAACTACGGAGTCGACGAGGCGCGCTCCGAATCGAAGCGCGCGCACGCGAGGGCTGTCGTGATGCGAGAGGCACGCGGGCCGCAGTGGACGGACTGGCTGCACGCGCACGGCCTCGTCGCGCTGACCGGCGTCGACACGCGCTCGGTCGTCCTCCATCTGCGCGACGCCGGCGCGATGCGTGCCGCGGCGGTCAGCGACGACTCGGAGATCGACGAGGTGCTGACCGCGGTCCGTGCGCAGCCCGAGATGGCCGGCGCCGCACTGGTGGCCGGCGTCTCGACGAAGGAGCCGTACACATACACCGGTGACGGCGCGGTGCGCGTCGCCGTCGTCGACTACGGCTGCAAGCGCTCGATCCTGCGCCGGGTCGCGGCGAACGGCGCGGCGGTCGACGTGTTCCCGCACGATGCGGACGCCGCCACGCTCGCCGGCTATGACGGCGTGCTGCTCTCGCCCGGCCCGGGCGACCCGGCGCCGCTGACCGGCGAGGTGCAGCGGCTGCAGGAGCTGCTCGGGCGGACGCCGGTCCTCGGCGTCTGCCTCGGCCACCAGTTGCTCGCGCTCGCCACCGGGAAGGAGACGTTCAAGCTCCCGTTCGGACACCGCGGAGCGAATCATCCCGTCGTCGAGCACCGAACGAGAAGGGTGATCGTCACGTCGCAGAACCACGGGTTCGCGGTCGCGGCGGGCGATGAGTCGGGCGTGACGTACAGCTCGCTCTACGACGGGACCGTCGAGGGCCTCGCCTACCCGGAGCTCCGCGCCCGCTCAGCGCAGTTCCATCCGGAAGCCGCGCCGGGGCCGCACGACGCCGCGTCGATCATCGGCCGTTGGGTCGACGAGTTGAAGGCCGCCTGATGCCGCGCCGCTACGACCTCAAGTCGATCTGCCTGATCGGCTCCGGCCCGATCGTGATCGGCCAGGCTGCCGAGTTCGACTACGCCGGCTGCCAAGCGCTGAAGGTGCTCCGCGAGGACGGCTTCCGGACGATCGTCGTCAACTCCAACCCGGCGACGATCATGACCGACCCCGGCTTCGCGGACCGCACGTACCTCGAGCCGCTCGACGCCGACGGCGTCACCGGCGTCCTGCGCCGCGAGCGGCCCGACGCACTGCTCGCGACGATGGGCGGCGGGACCGCGCTCAACCTTGCGCGCGAGCTGCAGGAGAGCGGCGTGCTCGCCGAGCTCGGGATCGAGCTGATCGGGGCGAACATCGACGCGATCCAGCGGGCGGAGGACCGCGAGCTCTTCAAGCAGACCGTCGAGGCGTGTGGGCTGAAGGTGCCGTCCTCGCGCATCGTCACCTCGCCCGACGACCTGCTCGGTATCTCGCTGCCCGCGGTCGTACGCCCGGCGTTCACGCTGGGCGGCCACGGCGGCGGCTTCGCCTACGACGTCGAACAGCTGCGGGCCCAGGTGGAGCGGGGGATCGCGGAGTCCCCGATCGGACAGGTGCTCGTCGAGGAGTCGGTGCGCGGCTGGGACGAGTTCGAGCTCGAAGTCGTGCGCGACAAGGCGGACAACGTCGTGATCGTCTGCTCGATCGAGAACCTCGATCCGATGGGCGTCCACACCGGCGACTCCGTCACGGTCGCGCCGCAGATGACGCTCAGCGACGAGGCCTACCAGGAGCTGCGCGACAGCGCCATCGCCGTGATCCGAGCCGTCGGGGTGGACACCGGCGGGTCGAACATCCAGTTCGCGCGCGACCGCGTGTCCGGTGAGATCCGCGTGATCGAGATGAATCCGCGTGTCTCGCGCTCCTCGGCGCTGGCGTCGAAGGCGACGGGCTATCCGATCGCCAAGGTCGCGGCCAAGCTCGCGGTCGGGTACACGCTCGACGAGATCCCCAACGACCTGACCGGCACCACACCGGCGAGCTTCGAGCCGACCCTCGACTACGTCGTCGTCAAGATCCCGCGCTTCGCATTCGAGAAGTTCCCGGGCGCGGAGCGCACGCTGGGCACTCAGATGAAGGCCGTCGGCGAGACGATGGGCATCGGCCGTGCGTTCATCGAGGCGTTCGTGAAGGCGAAGCGGGGGCTCGAGGGCGAGTTCGAGTGGGAGCCCGAGGGGATGCATCCGTGGTTCGTGCGCGAGCTGGAGCAGCTCGTCGCCGAGGAGGCGCGCCAGCAGGCCGAGCGGCCCGTCTACCGCCGCATCGATTCCGTCGCCGGTGAGGTCGAGGCGCCGTCGAACTACTACTACGCCACGTGGAACGAGCGCGACGAGGGCGCGCCGGACGGCGACCGGCGGCGCGTCGTCATCCTCGGCTCGGGCCCCAACCGCATCGGTCAGGGGGTCGAGTTCGACTACTGCTGCGTGCACGCGGTGCAGACCTACCGCGAGCTCGGGTTCGAGGCCGTGATGATCAACTGCAACCCGGAGACGGTCTCGACCGACTACGACACGAGCGACCGTCTGTACTTCGAGCCGCTCGACAGTGCAGCGGTTCTGGCCGTCTGCGAGCGGGAGCAGCCGGAAGGCGTCGTCATCCAGTTCGGCGGCCAGACGCCGCTGAAGCTCGCACGGGCGATCGAGGCGGCGGGCTTCGAGATCCTCGGCACGCCGTTCGACGCGGTCGATCTCGCGGAGGACCGGGAGCGCTTCGGAAAGCTCCTCGCCGACCTGGGGATCCGTTGTCCGGACTGGGGGATCGCGCGCTCCGGCACGGAGGCGGCGGCGATCGCGCACCGGATCGGCTATCCGGTGCTCGTTCGCCCGTCGTACGTGCTCGGCGGCCGCGCGATGCGCGTGTGCCACCGCGCGAACCAGGTCGTCGAGGCCTTCCACGGCGTGCAGGGCCCGACCCTCGTCGACCGCTTCCTGGAGCGGGCGATCGAAATCGACGTGGACGCACTCTGCGACGGGGAGCAGACCTACGTCGGCGCGATCATGCAGCACGTCGAGGAGGCCGGCGTCCACTCCGGCGACTCCGCGTGCGTGCTGCCCGCACAGTCGCTCAGCGGGGCGTCGTCGGCGGAGATCGCGTCGATCGTGAGGCGTCTCGGCCCGGCGCTCGGCGTCGTCGGGCTGCTGAACGTGCAGCTCGCGGTGGTCGACGACGAGGTGTTCGTGCTCGAGGTGAACCCGCGCGCGTCGCGCACCGTCCCGTTTGCTTCCAAGTCCACCGGCGTCAACCTCGTCGCTGCCGCGTGCCGGCTCGCCGCGGGGGAGACGCTCGCCGACCTCCGCCTCCCCGCCGAACGGCCGCCGCGCCAGGTGAGCGTGAAGGCCGCCGTGCTGCCCTTCGCGCGCTTCCCGGGCGCGGATCCCGTGCTCGGCCCCGAGATGCGCGCGACCGGCGAGGTGATGGCGAGCGCGAGCGACCTGCCGACAGCGTTCGCGAAGGCGGAGCGAGCGGCGGGACGATCGCTGCCGCACGACGGGGTCGTGTTCCTCTCGGTCCGGGAGGACGACAAGGCGGCGGCGATCCCCGTCGCCGCCGCGCTCACCGGTCTCGGCTTCCAGCTCGTCGCGACCCGCGGCACGGCCCGAACGCTGCGCGGTGCGGGGCTCGACGTGGCCGAGGTGCGGACGGTGAACACGGCGGGCGAGGAGCCGAGCGTCGTCGACCTGATCAAGCGCGGCCGCTGCAACCTCGTCGTGAACACGCCCGAGGGCGGCTCGGGCCCCCGGACCGACGGCTACCTGATCCGGGAGGCGGCGCTGGCGGCGCGCATCCCGTGCATCACGACGATCGCCGGCGCCGCGGCGGCCGTGCACGCGATCGCGAACGCGCGCGCGGAGACGGCGCTCTCCCTCCAGGAGCGGATCGATGTCGAGGCCTCGGCGCGAGCGTCTTAGCGTCACCGGCGTCGAGTCGGTCGGCCCGTACGCGCTCCTTCGCGTACGGCGCGGCCGCATCGAGCCAGGCGCGCCGGGGCAGTTCTTCATGCTCGAGGCACCTGGCCGCGTGCTGCCGCGGCCGATGTCGCTCTGCCTCGCACCTCCCGGCGAGCTTGCGTTCCTGCTCGATCCGATCGGGCCCGGCACGAAGGCGCTCGCCCGGCTCGACGCGGGAGACCGCCTGCACGTCTTCGGGCCGCTTGGAAACGGCTTTCGACTCGACGTGCCGCGACCGCTGCTCGTCGGCGGCGGCATCGGCATCGCGCCGCTGCCGTACCTCGCGGAAGCGCTCGAGCATCCACCCGCGGTGCTCGGCTTCCGCTCCGCGCATCATGCGCAGGCGGCGGCGCTGCTCCCGTGCGCGGAGGTCGTGATCGATCCAACCCTGGTCACGGACGTGATGCCCGTGAATCGAAACGTGCTCGCTTGCGGTCCGGAACCGATGCTCCACGCGGTCCGCGCTCTCGCGCCGGACGCCCAGCTGGCGTGGGAGGCGCCGATGGCCTGCGGATACGGAGCGTGTTTCGGCTGCGTCGTCGAAGTCGAAGGCGAGCTCAAACGGTTGTGCGTCGAAGGGCCGGTGCTGTGCTCCTCCTGAATGCGAGCGGTTGTCTCGACGCGCTCACTGCACCGGACGTCGCGTCGTCACTCGACGCGTTCGTCACGAAGACGGTGACGCCCGAGCCGCGCGCGGGAAACGCACCTGTGCGCATCGCGGAGACCGAGCACGGAATGCTCAACGCGATCGGACTTGCGAATCCGGGACGCGACGTCTTCATCCGCGAGACGCTGCCGCGCTTGCGCGAGCTGAACGTGCCGCTCTGGGTCTCCGTCGGTGGGTTCGCCGCGCACGAGTACGCAGAGACATGCGCACAACTCGACGACGTGACGATCGAGGTCAACCTGAGCTGTCCCAACGTGGACGAAGCGCCCGACTCCGCGGCGGAGATCGTCGCGGCCTGCCGTGAAGTGACCGCAAACCCGCTCTACGCCAAGGTTTCTCCGCATTCCTGGGATATGGCCGAGACTGTCCGCGCACTCGAAGCGGCGGGCGCGGACGGGTTCAGCATGGTCAACACGTTGCGCGGCGTCGCACTCGATTCGACTCTGCGCACGAAGCTCGCGCGCGGTGCCGGCGGCTATTCCGGACCGGCGCTCAAGCCGGTTGCGCTCGCGTCGGTGCTCGCCGCGCGACGCGTGACGGAGTTGCCGATCGTCGGCATGGGCGGAGTGTGCAACGGTCGCGATGCGCTCGAGTTGATCGCGTGCGGTGCAACGCACGTTGCACTCGGGACGATCTTGTTCGCGGATCCCGATGCACCCGCGCGCGTGCTCGACGAGCTCGAAGCGGAAGCGACGCGCGCAGGCTTCGCTCGTCCTGCTGATGCGTTCGGCGTCGCGGTCGGCGCTGTTGCCAACTTGGCAAACTAGCCGGAAAGGAAGCGGTTGCACGTCGCTGCGGGGTTGGTAGGATGCGGCGCTCATGGTGCCCCCCCAGACTCAGGTGCAGGCTCCCGTCCGTTCGCTGGACCAGAGGATGGAAGCGCTCAAGCGGGCCAACGACATCCGCGTGAAGCGGGCCCGGTTGAAGAAGGACCTGAAGTCCGGGTCGGTCTCCATCGAGCAGATCCTCAGTGAGCCGCCGGAGTACGTCTCGACCGCCAAGGTCTTCGACATGTTGATGGCGGTTCCGAAGTTCGGCCGCGTGAAAGCGGCCCGCCTGCTCAACCAGTGCCGCATCAGCCAGTCGAAGACGGTCGGCGGCCTGTCCGACCGCCAGCGGCACGAGTTGATTGGCCTCTTCAACCACCGCTAAGCCCGTCTTCGTCGTCACCGGCCCGTCGGGCGCCGGTAAGGGCACGCTGATCCAGCTCGTTCTGCCGAGGTTTCCCGAGCTCGCGGTCGCGGTCTCGGCGACGACCCGTGAGCAGCGCCCCGGTGAGGAGAACGGGGTGCACTACTGGTTCCTCTGTCGCGAAAACTTCGACAAGAAGATCGAGGCGGGCGAGTTCCTCGAATGGGTCGACTACGTCGGGAACCGCTACGGCACCCTCAACTCGGAGATCGGCCGCCTGCGCGCCGTCGGGAAGGCACCCCTGCTCGAGCTCGAGACCGAGGGCGCTCTGCGCGTGAAGCGCCGGGAGCCGAACGCGGTCACGATCTTCGTCACGGCGCCGGTGGAGGAGCTGGAGCGACGGCTCCGGCAGCGGGCGACGGAGAGCTCGGGCGCGATCGAGGAGCGCATCGCGACGGCGCGCCGGCAGCTCGAGCTCCAGCACAGCTTCGACTACGTGGTCGAGAACGACGATCGCGAGCGGGCGGCGAACGCGCTCGCCGACGTCGTCGCGCAGGAGCTGGATCGTGCCGCTACCATGGCGCGGCAATGATCCATCCCCGCATCGACGAGCTCATGGACAAGGTCGACTCGCGCTACGCGCTGGTCATCGTCGCCGCCAAGCGCGCGCGGCAGATCAACAACTACCACCACCAGCTCGGTGAGGGGACGTTCGACGAGTTCGCGCCGCCGCTGATCGAGTCGCGCTCGAAGAACTACCTGACGATGGCCCTCGAGGAGACCGCCGAGGGCAAGATCGTCTACGAGTACCCCAAGCGCTAGCGCCGACGTGCTCGAATGTGGTTCGGCTGCGCCGAATCAGATTCGACCTTTCACATCCGAACCTGATTCGCTCTATGAATCAGAGTCGAGCCTTTCCGAGTCGGCATCATTGAACGATGAGCCGAATCCTCCTCGGCGTCACGGGCGGCATCGCCGCTTACAAGGCCTGCGAGCTGACACGGCTCCTCGTCAAGGCCGGCCACGACGTCGTCCCGCTCGTCACGGCCGGCGCCCGGCGCTTCGTCGCCGAAGAGACGTTCCTGGCGCTGGCGCGACGCCCGCAGAACGAGGACGTGTATCCGCACCTGACCCGCGCCGACCTGCTCATCGTGGCTCCGTGCACCGCGAACACGCTCGCGAAGCTCGCACACGGGCTCGCCGACAACGTCCTGACCGAGGCTGCGCTGGCGCATCGCGGGCCGATCCTCGTCGCGCCTGCGATGAACCCCCGCATGTGGCTCCATCCCTCGACTCGCGCGAATGTCCACACGCTGCGCGCACGCGGGGTGGAGCTTGTCGGCCCGGACGAGGGCGAGATGGCGGAAGGCGAGTGGGGCGTGGGGCGGCTCGCCGAGCCGGTCGAGATCTTCGCGCGCGTCGAGCAGCTGCTCGCGCCGGGCTCGCTCACCGGCCGCCGCATCCTGATCACCGCCGGAGGGACGCGCGAGCCGGTCGACAGCGTCCGCTTCGTCGGCAACCGCTCTTCGGGCCGCATGGGGGTCGCGCTCGCCGAGGAGGCGCGGCGACGCGGGGCGGAGGTGGTCCTGCTCGCCGCGAACCTCGCCGTGGAGGCACCGCAGGGCGTGGAGACGATCCCGACGCCGACCGCCGAGTCGATGCGCGACGCGGCGCTCGCGCTGCCGGACGTCGACGTCCTGCTGCTCGCGGCGGCCGTGGCCGACTATCGGCCCGCAGCGTCGCTCCCGGCCAAGCGACCGAAGGACGAGCGCAGCTGGACGCTCGAGTTGGAGCCGACCGAGGACATCGCGAAGGCGCTCGGCGCGCGCAAGCGCCCCGGCCAGGTGCTCGTCGCGTTCGGCGCGGAGCACGGCGGCCAGGGCCTCGAGCGCAAGCGCGCGATGCTCGAGAGCAAGAACGCCGACCTCGTCGTCTTCAACGACGTCGGGCGCTCCGACATCGGCTTCGACAGCGCAGAGAACGAGGTCGTCCTGCTCACGCGGGATGCAGAGCACATCGTCCCGAAAGCGTCCAAGGCGCGGATCGCCGCGGCGATCCTCAACGAGGTCGAGAGGCTCTTCTCGTAGACGCCGTCGTGATGGCCGCCGGGCTCGGCACCCGGATGCGCCCGCTGACCGAGCGCTGGCCGAAGCCGGTGCTCCCGATCGACGGCCGGCCGGTCGTCGTCACGCTCGTCCACGAGCTCGCGGCCGCCGGTTGCGCGCAGATCGTCGTCGTCACGGGCCACCTCGCGGAGCAGGTCGAGGAGCTGCTCGAACCGCTCCCGTACGAGATCCGCTTCGTCCGCCAGCCGCCGGGGGAGGGCTCGGCGGACGCCGTGCAGCGCGCCCAGGCGAGGCCGCCCTACCTCGTGGTCGCGGCCGACAACGCGTTCACCGAGGGCGATCTCGGGCGGTTCGCCCGGGCGGCCGCCGCTGCGGACGGCGCCGTGGCGCTCCACGGCGAGGAGCGCCCGCCGCTCTGGCTCGTCGGCGAGCGGGTGCACCGCTTCCTCGATCCGCTTCCCGGCAATCCGCCGTACGAGCTCAAGGACGTCTTTCAGAACGCGATCGACGCAGGCGCGCGGGTCTCTGCTATCCAGGTGGGACGCACCCGCGACCTCACCGAGCCCGTTGACCTGGTGCGCCAGAACTTCCCCTACCTTCGCGAGACGTAGGCTTGACGGAGTCCCAAGCAATATGAGCGACGCGTACCGCCACTTCCGCGAAGGCCAGAAGCGGCTCCGCGAGGGGATGACCGCCCAGGCGACGGTCCCGCTCGAGAAGGCAAAGCGTCTCGAGCCCGGCAAGGCGTCGATCCGCGAGGCGCTCGGGATCGCCTACTTCCGCCTCGCCCGCTGGAAGGAGGCGGAGGAGGAGTTCCGGACGATCGTCGAGGAGCTCGCGCCCAGCGACGACTACGCGCATTACGCGCTGGGACGCGCGCTCGAGCAGCAGGGGCGCGCCGCCGAGGCGAACGGCCACTACAAGCTTGCGAGCTCGATGAAGCCGGGCTCCGAGACCTACGCCGCGCGCATTCGCGACCTCGACCCCGGGGAGTGAAGCGGTTTGAAAGCAGTCGTCCAGCGGGTTGCCCGGGCGTCGTCGACGCCCGGCGGCGCGATCGGGCCGGGCCTCTGCGTCCTGGTCGGCGTCGCTGACGGCGACGACGAGGCTGCCGCCGTCCGGCTCGCGGAGAAGGTCGCCCGCCTGCGGATCTTCCAGAACGAGGAGGGCAGGTTCGACCGCTCGCTCCTCGACACCGAGGGAGAGGCGCTCGTCGTGAGCCAGTTCACGCTGATCGCGGACACCGGGAAGGGCAACCGGCCGAGCTTCTCCGGCGCCGCCCGGCCGGAGCTCGCGGAGCCCCTTTACGAGCGGTTCGCCGCGGTCCTCCGCGACCTCGGAGTGCCGGTCGAAACGGGTGTTTTCGGCGCGAGGATGCAGGTCGAGCTGGTCAACGACGGACCGGTCACGATCCTCCTGGAATAGCCGCATTCTGGTACCCTGCACCCAACATTTCGGCGGTTTCGGAGTGGGCGCGCGGCGCCCATTTTTCGTGATGGGGGTAGTTCGTAGTGGCAACGTCTCAGCTTCAGAAGGAACGGGAACTTCAGCGCGAGGTCGCACGCCTCGTCGAGTCCGCGATCCCAGGCGTCGAGGTGCTGGCGCTGGAGCTGACGGGCAAGGAGCGTTTCTGTGTCTACGTCGACCACGCGCACGGCGTCGACCACGCCCTGTGCATGCGCGTCACCGACGCGCTGCGCGCATACCTCGACAACTACACGGTGGAGGTCTCCTCGCCGGGCCTCGACCGGCCGCTGAGGACGCGCGCGCATTTCGAGCGCGCGGTCGGTCGGACCGTGCGGGTCAAGACCGAGACGGGCCGGGCGCGCGGCGTGGTCGTCGCGGCCGGTGAACGCACGGTGCAGGTCGAGAACGGGACCGGGCCCGTGGACATACCGTACGACGCGATCGTGCGGGCCAATCTGATCGATGAAGGGACCAAGGGATGAGCCAGGAAATCGTTGACGCCGTCCGCGAGATCGAGCGCGAGAAGGGCATCGAGAGCGGGACGCTCGTCGCCGCGCTCGAGGACGCGCTGCTCGCGGCGTACAAGAAGACGCCGGGCGCGTCCCGGCACGCAACCGTCGAGCTCGACGACCGCGGGGACTTCCGCGTGTACGCGATCGAGATCCCCGGTGACCTCGAGGTGCGCCTGCTCGACGAGGCGCGCGAGCGCGCGCTCGACGACCTCGAGCGCATCGAGGAGGAGACGGGCGAGAAGAACCACACGCTGCTTTCGGACGACGACCTGGAGATCGATTGGTCGCAGGTCCCCGAGGACCTCGTCAACCGCGAGGACGTGACGCCCGACAACTTCGGCCGCATCGCCGCGCAGACGGCGAAGCAGGTCATCCTCCAGCGGATCCGCGAAGCGGAGCGGGAGATGATGTACGACGAGTACATCGACCGCGTCGGCGAGGTCGTGACCGGGATCGTCCAGCAGACCGGCGACCGCCGGAACATCCTCGTCGACCTCGGCAAGGTCGAGGCGCTCCTGCCCGGCCCCGAGCAGGTCGACGGTGAGCGCTACGAACAGGGGTCGCGCATCAAGGCGGTGATTCGCGAGGTGCGCACGGGGACGAAGGGCCCGCAGGTCATCCTCTCGCGCCGCGACCCGGAGCTGGTCAAGACGCTGTTCGAGCTCGAGGTGCCGGAGATCGCCGACGGGCTCGTCGAGATCCGCGGCGTGGCGCGCGAGCCGGGGTACCGCTCGAAGATCGCCGTCGAGTCGCATGCACAGGGCGTCGACCCGGTCGGCGCCTGCGTCGGGCCGCGCGGGTCGCGCGTGCGCATGGTCGTCTCGGAGCTCCGGGGCGAGAAGATCGACATCATCCCCTGGAACAACGAGCCCGCGCGCTTCGTCGCGAAGGCGCTCTCCCCGGCCCGCGTCCGCGAGGTCTACCTCGACGACGCCGGCAAGGAAGCGACGGTCGTCGTCCCCGACGACCAGCTCGCGCTCGCGATCGGCAAGGAGGGCATGAATGCCCGACTCGCCGCGCGCCTCACCGGCTGGAAGATCGACATCACCTCCGACACCGAATTCGCCCAGCAGGAGGCGGAGGCGGCCTTCGGCGGCGGCGAGGAGGGCGAGGAGGGCGACTTCTCGGGACGCTGTGCCGCGGTCCTCGCCAACGGGAAGCGCTGCCCGAACGCTGCGCTCCCGGGCTCGAAGTACTGCGGCGTGCCCGCGCACCAGGAGCTCGCACTGCAGGAGGTCGACGCCGAGGACAACCCGATCGTCGCCGAGGAGGAGCCCGCGCTAGAGGCGCTCTCCGACACGGCACCGTCCGAGCCCGTGACCGAGGACGCCGCGGCCTTCGGGAATCCCGAGCCGGAGGAGTTCCCGGCCGGCCCGGGTGACGCACCCGTTCCGGGCGAGGACGAGACGCTCGACACCGGCGCGGCGCATGCGCACCACGTGCACGTCGTCGACGACCCGAACGCGGGCATTCCCGTCCGGAAGGGCGAGTAACGGTCGGAATCCCGATCCGCACCTGCGCCGGCTGCGGCCGCAAGGCGCCCCAGAACGAGCTCCGGCGCTTCCACGCGGAAGCGGGGGTGCTCGTTCCGGGGCCCGGGGCGGGCCGGGGCACCTACACGTGCCCGCGCCTGCAGTGCTTCGAGCGGGCAGCGGCCCGGCGGGCGTTCAACCGGACGCTGCGGGCGAATCTCCGCGTCGACCCGGCGCTCTCGCGTCTCTACACTGGTTGATCGATGGCAAACGGCAAACCCAACAGACCGATCAGACCGCGCGGCGGCGGGCCGAAGGGCCGGCGCCGCGTCGTGATCGACCAGGGCAGCGGCCGTCCCGGCCAGGGCCAGCGCCAGCGCCCGGGCGACCGGCCGGCCGACCGCGGGCCGCGCCAGCCGCGTGAGGTCGTTGCGCCGACCGGCCCGGTGACGGTCGAATCGGGCGTCACGCTGCGCGACTTCTCGCAGGCGCTGGG
>JABFWJ010000494.1 GCA_013362295.1 Thermoleophilia bacterium | reverse complement strand
TACGTCAACATCGTCGGCCGGATCAAGGACATGATCATCCGCGGCGGCGAGAACATCTACCCACGCGAGATCGAGGAGTTCCTCTACTCGCACCCTGCGATCGCGGACGTCCAGGTGATCGGCGTCCCCGACGAGCGCTACGGCGAGGTCGTCTGCGCGTGGGTCGTCCGGAAGGCGGGCGCCGAGCTCGAGGAGGACGAGCTGAAGGAGTTCTGCCGCGGGAAGATCGCGCGCTTCAAGATCCCGCACTACGTTCGGTTCGTCGACTCCTTCCCGATGACCGTGACGGGCAAGGTGCAGAAGTTCCGCATGCGCGAGGTTGAGATCGAGGAGCGCCGGCTCGTGGAGACTACGACGGCGTAGAGAGCGCGCGGCGCATCCGCTCGGGGAGCGGCACCGGCCGTCCGTCGGCGCCGACATGGACGGCGGTGTGGCGCCCGCGGATGCAGACCTCGCCGTCGCGCCGGATCTCCCAGGCATAGGTGACGGACGTCCTGCCGATCCGCTCCGGGCGCAGCTCGACCTCGATCTCGTCCTCGAAGCGGAGCACGTGAAGGTATTCCGCCTCGACCGCGCGGCGCGGCAGGTTGGACCAGTCGTCGAGCAGGCCGAGCGCGCGGCCGAGCGCCGTCTCCGCCGCCTCGGCCCAGCGGAAGGCCGCCGTGAAGTGGATCCGCCCGCCGGCGTCGGTATCGACCCAGGCGACACGGGTGCGTTCGACATGCGCGGGTCCAGGCATCGGTCACGAGGCTAACGCCCCCGGGCGGCCCCGTCAGCCGGCGGCGGGAGCGCGCGCCGTGCGCGCGCCGAGGTAGAGCGCGCCGATGTCGGGGTGCTCGAGCACCTCGCGGCCGCTGCCGCAGAGCCGCACGCGGCCGTTTTCGAGTACGACGCCCTGCGTGCTGAGCTTCAGCCCGGCGCGCGCGTTCTGCTCCACGAGCAGGATCGTCCGACCCTGCTCGTGCATCAGCCGCACCGTCTGGAACACCGCGCGCCGCGTGCGCGGGTCGAGCCCCATCGACGGCTCATCGAGCACGATCAGCGACGGGTCGAGCATCAGGCTGCGCGCGAACTCGATCAGGCGCCGCTGGCCGCCCGAGAGGCTGCCAGCCTTCTCGCGCGCGCGCTCGCGCACGATCGGGAAGATCTCCTCGATCTCCGCCAGGCGCCGCGTCGTCAGCGCCTTGTCGCGCAAGGTGAACGCGCCGATCTCGACGTTCTCGCGGACCGTCATCTCGGGGAAGAGGCTGTGGTTCTGCGGCACCTGCACGATCCCGAGGGCGAGGATCTGCTTCGGACGCAGACCCACCAGGTTGCGCCCGCGGAACCGGATCTCGCCGCGCCGCGCGCGCAGGAGGCCGCTGACCGCGGCGAGCAGCGTCGACTTGCCGGCGCCGTTCGGGCCGACGACGCAGGTGATCCCACCCTCGTCGATCGAGAAGTCGACGCCCTTCAGCACGTCGCCGCCGCCGTAGCCGGCGACGACGCCGTCGAACTCGAGCAGCGCGCTCATTTTAGGAAGAGCTCCGTCGAGCCCACGCTCATAGCTGCACCGCCGCCACGTCGAGCTCGTCGTCCTCATCCTCCGCGCCGCCGAGGTACGCGTCGAGGACCGCCGGGTCGCGCTGCACCTGCTCGGGCGTTCCCGTCGTCAGCACGCGCCCCTGGTGGAGCACCATGATCCGGCCGCAGAGGTACATCACGAACTCCATGTCGTGCTCGACGATGAGCAGCGTCTTCCCCGCTGCGTTCACCGCGCGGATCCGGTCGGCGATGTGGTGGAGCAGCGAGGGGTTGACCCCGCCGGCCGGCTCGTCGAGCAGGATGACGTCCGGGTCGGCGACCAGGACGTACGCCAGCTCGAGCAGCTTGCGCTGACCGTAGGAGAGGTTGCCGGCGGGCAGGCTCGCGAGCTTCGCGATCCCGACGAACTCGAGCAGCTCGAGCGCCTGCTTGCGCTCGGCCGGTGAGCCGGCGGCGCGAAACACGCTGCGCGCCCAGCCCTCGTGCCGCTGCGTCGCGACGAGCATGTTCTCGAGCACGGACAGCCGCGCGAAGATGCGCGTCAGCTGAAACGTGCGTCCGATCCCGAGCGCGAAGATCCGATCCGGCCCGGCGGACGAGATCGATCGGCCGCGCAGGCGGACGTCGCCCGCGTCGGCGCGCTCGTATCCGGTGACGACGTTGAAGAGGGTCGTCTTGCCGGAGCCGTTCGGGCCGATCAGTCCCGCGATCTCGCCCTCCGCGACGGCCAGCGTCGCGCCGTCGAGAGCGCGCAGGCCGCCGAACGACTTCGTGAGGCCCTCCACCTCGAGCAGGGGCGTCATGCCTCGGCCCCGGCCCTCTGGGTGAGCCGCGCGCGCGTCCGCGGCAGGAGCGACGCGAGGGTGGGCACGACGCCCTGCGGCAGCAGCAGGATCACGACCAGGAACAGCGCGCCGTAGACGATCAGGTAGAGGCCGCCGACCGAGAAGTGCAGTGTGAACTCCTGCTGCAGCGCCTCGAGCACGAGCGCGCCGAGCAGCGGCCCCGTGAGCGTGCCGAGCCCGCCGAAGAACGCCATCAGCGCGATCGTGATGTCGAACAACGGATCGAACGCGAACTGCGGGAAGATCTGGCCGAGGAAGTACGCGTAGACCGCGCCGACCATGCCCGTGGGAACCGCGGAGGCGGCGAACGCGATCAGCTTCACGCGCCCGGTGCGGACGCCGAGCCCGCGCGCGCGATCCTCGTCGTCGCGGATCGCGAGCAGCTGCAGTCCGAAGCGCGAACGCCGGATCGCCCAGGCCATCGCGACGGTCAGAACGAGGATCGCCGCGGCGACGTAGTAGAAGCGCTGGTTGTAGCCGACCGCCGTCCAGAGCGGCGTCGGCGTCTGCAGTCCGGATGAGCCGTGGGTGATCGTCAGGTTGAAGGCGAGCAGCTGGAAGATGAAGAAGATCGCGATCGTGATCACGACGAACGTGTGCCGCCGTGTCCGCAGCGCGACGAGGCCAAACGGGATCGCGATCAGCCCGGCCACGACTCCGGCGAGCGGCACCAGCTCGAAGACGGACCAGCCGCCGGTCATATGCAGCTTCTCGGCGACGATCGCGAGCGTGTACGCGCCGGAGCCGAAGAAAACCGCGTGCCCGAGCGCGATGTAGCCCGACAGCCCGGCGAACGCGTTCCACGCCGTCGCGGCCACCATGAAGATGACGACGAAGAGGCCGATCGTCGTCGTCGTCGGATTCGAGAACACGAGCGGGAAGACGGCGAGGATGCCGAGGGCCGCGAGCACGGCGCCGGCGCGAGCGCCGCTCACCGTGCCGCTCATTGGGCCCTCGCGGCGGCGCGGCCGAACAGGCCCTGCGGCCGGAACGTCAGCACGATCACGAGCGCCGCGAAGAACACGAGCGTCGACCACACCGGCGACCACGCGACCGCGACGACGTCCTCGAGCACGAGCATGAAGAGCGCGGCCAGCAGCGCGCCGCCGATCGAGCCGAGGCCGCCGAGGATCACGATCGTGAGCAGCCGCGAGATCAGGTCGTAGCCGCTGTTCGGGTTGAACGAGTTCGTCGCGCCGAAGACCATCCCGCCGGCGGCCGTGACCGCGATTCCGATCCCGAACGTGATCGTCCGCACGCGCTCGACGTCGATCCCGATCAGCTCGGCGGCGCGCCGGTCCTGGAGCGCCGCGCGCAGCGACTGCCCGAACCGCGTGAGGTAGAGGATCGCGTAGAGCCCGCCGAGCAGGACGATCGCGAGCGCGAACCCATAGAGGTAGATGTACGGGAGGTAGAAGCCGAGCACGTGCACGGAGCTGTTCACGTACGACGCGTGCAGCTGTATGAACGAGACGCCGAAGACCTGCGTCAGGATGCCCTCGATGATGATCGCCACCGCGTAGGTGACGAGGATCGACATGGCGGTGCGCTCGCGGTCGGCGAGCCGTCGCATGAAGACCCATTCGACTGTGACGCCGACCACGAACAGCGCCGGCACCGTCAGCACGAGCGTCGCGAAGAGGTCGAGCCCCAGGTGCACGGAGAGCACGTAGCTCAGGTACGCGCCGAGGATGACCATGATCCCCTGGGCGATGTTGATGATGTCCATCACCCCGAAGATCAGGGTCAACCCCGCGGCCATCAGCGCGTAGACGCCTCCGGTGAGGACGCCGTCGACGACGGCCTTCGCGTACTGCGGGCCCACGTCAGAGGCTTGATGTGGATTGAGGTGCTTGCGGGGATGGCTCAGGCCAAGCAGGTCGCACGGCACGGGCGCAGGACATAGCGGTACCTACGTTCAAGCCCGGGCCGGGCGAGATGCGCCGTGTCTGAGCCACCATCCGTGAGTGCCGGAAATTCACGTCAAGCCTCTACTACTTCCACTGCCGCTTCGGATACTCGGGCCGCTTCGAGTTCGGGTCGTTCGGCGGCAGGATCTGCACGGGCTTGCCGTTCTGCCACTGGAACGTGAACGCTTTCGCAGCCGTGTTCTCGCCGAGCGAGTCGAACTTCACCGGCCCTTGCACGGTCTGCAGCGTCGCGCCGCTGTGCAGGTAGTCGATGATCTTCTTCTGGTCGAAGCCGTGCGTCGCGGTCACGGCGAGCCGCGCCACCTGCCCGACGGCGTAGCCCTCGGCGACGTCGGCGTTGATGTCGGCCGGGCGGCCGCCGTATGTCTTCACGTACGCCTTCACCATCGCCTTGCTCTGCGCGTTCGCGTAGCCGTAGTACCAGCCGTTCGGCACCATCACGCCCTCCGCGTTGCCGCGGACGGCCTTCAGGAAGTCGGCGCCCTGGTCGGGGCCCGCCGTGGCGACGAACGCCTCCGGGTTGTAGTGCTGCTGCGCGAACGCCTGGATGAACGACGACACGGTCGGGACGTCGACGGAGCCGAGCATCACGACGTCTGCCTTCGTCGAGGCGACCGCGCTCGCGATCGGCGTCAGGTCGGGGTTCTCCGCCGGAAACACCTTCGTGTAGACGGTCCTGATCCCGGCCTGCTCCATGATCGCGCGCGCGACCGGGAGCTGCGGCTGGGTGAACGGGTCGTTGCTCGTCGGGTACGCCGCCGTCCTGGGCCGCTTCTACTTCGGCAGCGACGCGAAGAACTTGGCGGACGTGACGAGCTGGTCCTTGATGATCAGGCTGACGTCGAAGATGTCGTGCAGCCCGGTCTGGAAAACTGACGGCGCGCCGCCGGCACCCTCGATCATCGCGTAGCCGAAGCGGTTCGCGATCTTCGCCGACGGGATCGTCAGCAGGCTCGAGAACGGTCCGAACACGAGGTCGACGTGGTCGGACGAGATCAGCTTCTGGTAGTTCGTCGCCACCTGGGCCGGGTTGCTGGCGTCGGAGACGATGTCGAGCTTGACGCGGCAGCCGAGCAGGCCGCCGGTCGCATTCACGTGCTTGGCCCACAGCTGGTAACCGCGCTTGAACGCGTCGCCGTCCGCCGAGAAGTCGCCCGAGAGCGAGAGCGAGGCGCCGATCGCGATCGTCTTGCCGTTGCCCTTGACGCATCCGGCCGCCGGGCGGGCGTGCGCGCCCGGCGCGTCCGTCCACGCACCTGCGACGAGCGCCGCGGCGACCACGAGCACCGCCGCCGGCCACCGGGCAGCGCCCGTCTTCCTGCGCATCTCCGTCACCGTCTCCGAACCTCCTCCGGCTCGAACCGATTGTCTGACAATCTGAACGCCGCGGGATCGTCACCCCGGCGGCACTCCCTGTCAATCCGGGCGTTCAGCTTTTGTTCATGTCGGTTGACAATCACCCTGACCGCGTTTAGGGTCGGCGCTCCTTGTCAGACAACCTGACAGCCGGTCCGATCGAGCGCCGCAAGACGTACGAGCTCGGGGCCGAGCGGCTGCTGGGAG
>JABFWJ010000492.1 GCA_013362295.1 Thermoleophilia bacterium | reverse complement strand
CGATATGCCGGCGGCGGTCTGCGGGATCACGGCGCCGCTCGATCAGAGCCGCCTCTTCGAGCTCGTCGAGCAGCCCGACAAGTTGTCCCTTGTCGTAGCCGAGAGCGTCGGCGATCGCGCCTTGCGTCTCGCGCGATCCCTGGTCGAGGACGGCCAGGATCGCATGGTGATACGGATGTAGGCCGGCCTCTTCGTAGGCGTCGAACGACTGCTCCTTCGCCGTCATACCGAGCCGCTTGAGCAGGAACAACGCCGAGGAGACGAGCTCCTCCGGATAGCGCTGCCCGGTCGGCTGCGGGGCGGTCTCGGTCACGGGAAGAAGTGTAGCGCCGTCAACGTTTGATGGTGTAGATTGTTGATATGATCAACGATTATGGAGGTCAACTAATGCGAGTCGCTACAAGCGGCGGGCGCCGCTGGAGCGCGCTCGCTCTGATCGTGACGGCGCAGTTCATGGTCATCCTCGACGTGGCGATCGTGAACGTCGCCCTGCCCTCGATCAAACGCGATCTCGGGTTCTCGCAGTCGAGCCTGCAGTGGGTCGTCTCCGCCTACGCGATCTTCTTCGGAGGAGCCCTCCTCCTCGGCGGCCGGCTCGCGGACCTGCTGGGGCGCCGGCGCCTGTTCATCGGCGGCTTACTGCTCTTCGCTGCGAGCTCGCTGCTCTGCGGCATCGCCTGGTCCGAAGGGTCACTGATCGTCTTCCGCGCCGTGCAAGGGCTCGGAGGAGCCCTGCTTGCTCCTGCGGCGCTGTCGCTTCTGGTCACGACGTTTCTCGAGGGTCGCGACCGTAATCTCGCCCTCGGGATCTACGGGGCGGCGTCCGGGAGCGGCGCTGCAGCCGGGGTGCTGCTCGGCGGCGTGCTCACGAGCTATCTGAACTGGTCGTGGATCTTCTTTGTCAACGTCCCGGTCGGCATCGCCGCCGCGCTGCTCGCCCCGGTTCTCCTCAGGGAAAGCCGCTCCGACCTCGGACACCGCCACTTCGACCTGCGCGGCGCGGCAACCGCCACTTCGGGGCTCATGCTGCTCGTCTATGCGCTCACGCGCGCAACGAGCGACGGCTGGACAACCCCCGCGACCATCGGCTCACTCGCCGGCGCCGTCGCTCTGCTGGCCGCGTTCGTCGTGTTCGAGGCGCGCTCGCCCTGGCCGCTCCTACCGCTGCGCCTGTTCCGGCAGCGGACGCTCGCCGCAGCGAACCTCTCGATGGCGATCATCGGTGCCGTCGCCTTCTCCGAGTTCTTCCTGCTCGCCCTCTACCTGCAGAACATCCTCGGCTACAGCGCGATGCAGAGCGGTGTCGCCTTCGTCGCCTTCGCCGGCACGGTCGTCGTCGTCTCGAATATCGCGCAGGTCGTCGTCGGCCGGATCGGCGTCCGCGCCACGTTGACGGCGGGACTGTTGACGTCGGCGTTGTCGGTCGGTCTCTTGACCCGCCTGCCGGTCGAAGGGCAGTACTTCTGGGATCTCTTCCCGGCGTTCGTCCTCGGCGGCGCCGGGATGGGACTCTCGTTCGTCCCGGTGACGATCGGCGGGCTCGCGGGCGTCGACCGCAGCGATGCGGGTGTTGCCTCAGGCGTCATGATCTCGAGGCGTCAGTTCGGCGGAGCGATCGGCATCGCTGCGGCGACGGCGGTCGCGGGAGCCGCGACCAAGCACTACGGCGCCGCACCCGCGGGCAGCTTGGCCGCGCTCGACCACGGCTTCCGGATCGCGCTGCTCTCGCTGACGGCGCTGCTCGTCGTCGGCGCCGCAATCGCGGCGGCGTTCCTGCGACCGGCTCCGGCAACAGGCGAGCGAGCGCCGGACGCAGTCGACATGCCCGAGCCGGCACCGCTCGAGCAGGCGGCCTGACATGGCAACGGTCACACAGGCACTTCTGCCCCATACGCGCCGTGAGCATCAGCGGTACGTCGCAGCGCTCCTCGACAGGCTCGAGGAGCGCCGGCGGCGGCTCTACGTGCTCCAAGCGGGCGGCGCACAGCCGGCCGGCCTACGCGACCTCAAGCGAGAGCTGCGGGCGGTTCGCCGCGAGCTCGCCGCGGCGCTCGAACGCTCGGCAGCACGATCTCGATAAGGGACATCCGCTAGCGCAGCACTGCGAATGAGTCGCTGCCGCTGTTGCCCCGCGCCGGGAGGCGCAGCGTCTTGACGACAAGCTGCGCCTCGCCGGGGGTCCAGATTGCGACGGCATCGCGTCCGTCCGCTTGGGCGAGCAGGATGAGGCGCCCGTCGCTCGTCCACGTCATGCTCGTGAACTTGAGCGAGACGAAGATCGGCATACTCGGTACTTCCGTCAGGCGCATCGTCGTCGTGTCGATGAGCCAAACATCGAGGGCCTGCTCTGCCCCGCCGCGCCAAGCGGGGTTGGCGAACGCCACCGCCACAAAGCGCCCGCGCGGATCGACAGCGGGCTCGTCGAGACGTCCCACGGTATGAGGCCAGGCCAGACGCCGTTGCGTGTTGGTCGCAGCGTCGTGGACGACGAACGTGTCGTCGGGACCCGCGAGCACGAGCTTCTGTCCGGCCGCGGCGAGCACACCCCACCGTGTCCGAAGCCGAGTGCGCCCGGTGCGCGGGTCGATCACCCGCGTACGGTTCACGACGAGACCGACTGAACCTGCTGTCTGGATCGTCGCTGCACACGGGAACACACGCCGCGCGCCGATCAGGCGCCCGTCGAGCGTCACCTGTCGCAGCGCGCAACGGTTGGACCGGACGCTCTTGACCCAGACCGACGAGCCGCCCGCGGCCGGAGCCACGTCCGAGCCGGTGCCGAGCGCCGCGATCCTCGGCGTGCTGCCGCGAACGCCGTAGAGGTCGGCACGACGCCAGCGGGCCTGAGCAACGACGACCGCGGAGCGGCCGCCGACGCCGACGATCCGCAGAGGCCCGCGACGTGGTGATCGGACGCCCTGAAGGGAGGTAACGCGGCCGCTGTCCACATCCACGACGAGCGGAGGCTTGGCCGCGACCAGGAGATGCAGTCCGGTCTCACCCCGTGGCGCAACGCCGCGCAGAGGGCCTGGCTCACGTGCCCCTCGGCCGAGCTGCGACGCACCCGAGGGCGACGACGCGGCGGCCAGCGCGAGGGCAAGCACGACGACGACACTGGACGATGCGATCTGCATCCGACCTGACTTCCTCGACGCCTCCCGGATCCACGTCGGCTTCGGCCTCGGATGCTACACCCTCGTCTGCCGGCGGGCGGCGACGGTTAGTGGACGAGCGAGAGCATCTTGAACATCGGCAGGTACATCGCGATGATGATCACGCCGACCATCAGACCGACGCCGATCATCATGATCGGCTCGATGATGCTCGTGAGGGTCTCGATCGACGCGTCGACCTCTTCCTCGTAGAAGTCCGCGATCTTGCCGAGCATCTTGTCGAGCTCTCCGGTCTCCTCGCCGACCTTGATCATCTGCGAGACCATCGGCGGGAAGACGTCGTTCTCGACGAGCGGCTGCGAGATCGGCACGCCCTCGTGCACGCGCTGCTTCGCCTCGATCAGGGCCGACTCGACGACCCAGTTGCCCGCGGTCTGAGCCGTGATCTCGATCGCGCCGATGATGTCGACGCCGGCGGCAACGAGCGTCGAGAACGTGCGTGAGAACCGCGCCATCGTGATCTTGAGCACGACGTCGCCGATCTTCATGGGCAGCTTGAGCTTGAAGCGGTCCCAGTTGCGGCGGCCGTGCGCGGTCCTGCGCCACTTCTTGAACCCGAAGTACGAGCCGAGGCCGAACGCGATCATCAGGTACCAGTCGTGCTTCATGAAGTTCGAAGCGTTCACCACCCACTGGGTGAGCGTCGGCAGCTTGCCACCCAGCGTCAGGAAGACCTTGCTGAAGAACGGGACGAGGAAGAGCAGCATGCCCGTGAGCACGAGGCTCGCGAACACGAGCACCATCGTCGGGTACATCATCGCGCCCTTGACGCGGCTCTTCAGCTTCGTTTCCCGCTCGATCTGGAACGCCATGCGGTCGAGCACCTGGTCGAGGATCCCGGCCGCCTCGCCCGACTCGACCATCGAGACGAACAGACGCGTGAACACCTTCGGGTGCCGGTCCATCGCCTGGCTGAGCAGGAGACCGCCTTCGACGTCGGCCCGCAACTCGCCGATCACCTGCGCGAGGTACTTGTCGTCGGTCTGGTCCTCGAGGATGACGAGCGCGGCGACGACGCTGAGGCCGGCCTCGATCATCGTCGCGAACTGACGCGAGAAGATCTGTAGTGACTTCGGCTTGATCTTCTTGAAGGCGGTGCGAACGCCGTCTTCGCCGGCCGACGGCAGCTCGACGACGCGCTCCGCGAGCAGGCCGCGGATGCGCAGCTGTTCGCGCGCGGCGGTCTCCGTCGGCGCGTGGATCTCTCCCTCGGAGAGGTAGCCCGAGGCGTTGATCGCGCTATAGGCGAACGCGGCCATGGTCCTCCAGATCGGTTACAGGCACGGTCGTCACAAGCACGGCGCCGCGCCGAGGGGGTTCCCGGTGGAGCAGTCGAAGGTCGAGACCTGGCTCGCGAGCGCCCGCCCGTTCGTGCTGTTGCGCACCACGACCGACACCTGCTTGACGGCGCGCGATGCCGTGACCGGCGCGGCCCACGACACGTACGTGTCGACGTAGTACGTCTGCTTGTCGGGCGATGGCGGCTGCGTGGTACTCGAGACGAGCCGGTGTGCGACGCACGGGTTGATGCCGTTCGCGGAGAAGTACACCGAGACGGCGGTCGTGCCACTCGTCGCCGTGCAGCTCCACGAGCCGCCCCCCGCATTGTTCCGGGGCGCCGTGTTGCCGCAGACCGGCGTCTGGCCCGAGGGGCAGAAGCTCGTATCGCTGACGTAGGTGCCGGTCGTCGGCGCGCCGGCCGTGTCGAGGCCGATCGCGTCGTAGGGCATCGCCCGGTACAGCTCGATCTGCGTGTCGGCGAGAACGGCCGCCGTGTTGAGCCGGCTCGCCCGCGCCAGGCCGACGGCGCTGGCGCCGAACGCGCCGATGATCGCGAGCAGCGCGATCTGCATGACGACCATCGCGATCAGAAGCTCGATGAGCCCGAAGCCTTCCTCGCCTGTCAGTTGCGCGCGCTCCATCGGTCAGCTCGTCGAGAGCAGCTCGAGCTTGTAGCGCTTGCCGTCGGTCTGGTTCTCGAGCGTGACGGGCCGGCCGAGCTGCACGGTCAGGGTCGGGTCGCCGGTCGCATACGAACCGCCGACGATGGCGATCCGCGCAGTGTCCTTCGTCCACGTTACGAGCCGGAAGACGGGCGCGCCCGAGGGGAACGTGCCCTGTGCGCCGACGTGCGAGACGACACCGTTCACCTTGATCGCCACGGCCGGCTGTGTCGGCGTTGCGGTCGTCGTCGTGGTCGTCGCGGCCGGGGTCGTCATCGTGGGCAGGGTCGAGGCAGGGGGGTTCGACGGGACGACGCCTCCGCCGGTGACCGTCGTGGGCGTCGGGATCGTCACCGTCGGGGTCGTGACCGTGCCGCCGGCGGGGACGTCCGCGCCTTGCTTCGAGTCCGCCGTCGTCGGCGCACTCGCGGTATCCGCGGTCTCGGCCGTCGACACCTGGGGCGCGAACGGATTCTTCGTCTCGAAGACGCAGAACGAGACGAGCTGCCCTGCGGCGGAAGCCGGCTGGACATCGGAGCTGACGAGCGCGCCGGAGCCCGCGCCGGCGCCCGGGGTCGCACCTGCTGCGACGTTCGGGAGGCCTCCCGGCGTCAGGCTCGGGCCCGGATCGTAGGTCGTGTTGCCCGGCGGTTTCTTGTTCATGACCTTCAACATCGACGGAATCTCGTAGGCGCCGACCCCAAGCAGGAGGACGGCGCCGACGACGACGAGGATCTTCGAGCGCTTGTCGCGCTTCTTCGCCGCTTCCGCGCGTTCTTTCTTCGTCGCCA
>JABFWJ010000038.1 GCA_013362295.1 Thermoleophilia bacterium | reverse complement strand
GCACCCGGACGATCCGGGCGCGGGTCTCGTCGCTGCGCTCGGCCATGAACGCGAGATAGGCGTCGGAATCCTCGTCGGCGAGCTCGGAGAGGCGCGACCGGAGCGTCTTCGCGCGCACGACGGTCGCGTCGTCCCCGGCGAAGCGTGCAGCGAGCTCCACGAGCGCGGCCGCGAGTCCTGCGGTCAGCGCAGTGGCGGCGCCGCTCGCGGGCGCGGGCGTGCGCTCGCCGAGCGCGGCGAGGAATTCGCCGACGGTCAGCTCGGTCAGCGAGATGCCGCTTCGACTCCGTGTCGGTAGAACGCAGCGTCCGACGGCGGCAGCGGCGTCAGACCACGGATGAGATCGGCTGCCTTCTCGGCGACCATCATCACGGGCGCGTAGATGTTCCCGTTCGGCACGAAGGGGAACACGCTCGCGTCGACGACCCGCAGCCCGTCCGTCCCGTGCACGCGCATCGTCGCCGGGTCGACGACCGCCGTTTCGTCGACGCCCATCTTGGCGGTGCACGACGGGTGGAGCGCCGTCTCGGCATCGCGCGCGACCCACGCGAGGATCTCCTCGTCCGTCTCAACCGACGCCCCGGGCGAGAGCTCGCCGCCGTTGAAGCGATCGAATGCGGGCCGGCTGAGGATCGCGCGAGCCGCCCGCACGCATTCGACCCATTCCCGGCGGTCCTGGTCGGTCGAGAGGTAGTTGAAGCGCAATGCGGGGTGCACGCGCGGATCGCGCGAGGTGATCGTCACCGAGCCGCGCGCGTCCGAGTACATCGGCCCGACGTGCAGCTGGTAGCCGTGACCCTGCGGCGCCGTGCCGTCGTAGCGGACGGCGATCGGCAGGAAGTGGAACATCACGTTCGGGTACCCGACGTCGTCGTTCGAACGGATGAACCCGCCCGCCTCGAAGTGGTTCGTTGCACCGGGGCCCGACTTGAAGAGGAGCCACTCGAGCCCGACCCGCGGGCGGTTGCGCCACCTGTACGCGGGCGCGACCGTGACCGGGAGCTTCGAGGCGCACTGGACGTAGACCTCGAGGTGGTCCTGCAGGTTCATACCAACGCCCGGCAAGTGGTCGACCACTGATATATCGAGTGCCTCCAACTGGTCGGCCGGGCCGATGCCGGAGAGTTGGAGCAGCTGCGGTGTGTTGATCGCGCCGCCGCAGAGGATCACCTCCCCGGCAGGGATCGCCTCCCCGCCCGCCTGGACGCCCACCGCGCGGGTGCCGGCGAACAGGACGCGCTCGACGAACGCCCGCGTGCGAACCTCGAGGTTCGGGCGGTCGAGCACGGGATGCAGGTAGGCCCGGGCGGCGCTCAACCGCCGGCCCCTGCGGATATTGCGGTCGAACTTCGCGAAGCCCTCCTGGCGGAAGCCGTTGACGTCGTCGGTCAGGGGATGCCCCGCCTGCTGGACGGCGTCGAAGAACGCGTCGAAGAGCGGGCCCTCGGCGGGCCCGCGCTCGAGGACGAGCGGGCCGTCTCCCCCGCGCCAGTCGTCGGCACCCGCCATGCAGGTCTCCATACGCTTGAAGTACGGCAGGCAATGTGCGTAGTCCCAGTGCTCGAGGCCCGGCTCGGCCGCCCAGCGCTCGTAGTCGAGCGGATTGCCGCGCTGGAAGATCATCCCGTTGATCGAGCTCGACCCGCCGAGCACCTTGCCGCGCGCGTGGTAGACGCGGCGGCCGCCCATGAACGGCTCGGGCTCCGACTCGTATTTCCAGTCGTAGAAGCGATTGCCGATCGGAAACGAGAGCGCCGCGGGCATGTGGATGTAGAGGTCCCACCACGAATCGGGACGGCCGGCCTCGAGCAGGAGGACGCGCGTCGAAGAGACCTCGGTCAGCCGGGCCGCCAGCGCGCACCCGGCGGAGCCGCCGCCGACCATGACGTAGTCCCAGGTCACGAGACGACGACGGTCTGCAGTTCCGTGAACGACTCCATTGGCGCGCTCCCGCCGACGCGTCCGATGCCGCTCGCGGTCCCCGCGCGGCCGCCGAACGGCAGGTGCGACTCCCAGTAGTTCGACGAGTCGTTGATGTTCACCCAGCCCGTGCGTACCTCGTCTGCAAATCGCAGCCCCTTCGCCAGGTCGCGCGTGAAGATGGCGGACAGGAGGCCGTAGGGCGACGCGTTCGTCACCCAGATCGCCTCGTCCAGCGAGTCGATCGCGACGACGGGGGCGATCGGGCCGAACGTCTCCTCGCGCGCGACGAGCGAGTCGGCCGGCACGCCGTCGAGCACGGTCGGCTGCCAGTAGAGATTCGTCGGGTAGCCGGACGCGCGCTCGCCGCCGTGCACGAGCTGCGCGCCGCGCTGCAGCGCGTCGGCGACGTGCTCGTCCATCTTCTCGGCCACGCCGGCGTTGTTCAGGGGGCCCATCGTCGTCCCGTCGGCGAAGGGATCGCCGAGGATCACCCGCTCGGCGACGAGTGCCGCCACACCCGCGACGAATTCCTCCCGCACCGCGCGGTGCACGAGCAGCCGCTCGCCCGCGGTGCAGCTCTGTCCGGCGCACATGAAGCACGCCGTGACGGTCGCCTCAGCTGCGAGGTCGAGATCGGCATCGTCGAGCACGACGACCGGCCCGTTGCCGCCGAGCTCGAGCACCGCGGCCTTTCCCGCCGCCGCCTCGGCCACCTTGCGGCCGGTCTCCGTGGAGCCGATGAACCCGACGCCGTGCGTTCCCGGGTTGCGCGCGATCTCGTCGCCGACGACCGAGCCCGGCCCCGTGACGAGGTTGAAGACGCCGGTCGGGAGATCGGCCTCGACCACGCACTCCGCGAGCGCGATCGCCGCGACGGCGGTCGACGACGCGGGCGTCCAGACGACGGTGTTGCCGGAGGCGAGCGCGGGAGCGATCAGCTCTGCAGGCATCGTGTACGGCCAGTTCCAGGGGGTGATCACGCCGATCACGCCGCGCGGCCTGCGCACGAGCAGCACGCGCTTCCCGGGCGTGAACGAGTTCGCGAGCCGGCCTTCCAGGCGCTTGCCGTCCTCGGCGGCATTGCGCCAGTACTGGATCAGCTCCTCGACCTCGTCGTACGACTCGTGCAGCGGCTTGCCCTGGTCGAGCGTCAGCGTATGGGCGAGTTCCTCGCGGCGCTCGTCGACCGCATCCGCCACGCGGTGCATCGCGGCCGCCCGCTCGAACGCCGTCGCACGCGACCACGCGGCCGACGCTCGGTTCGCAGCGTCGATCGCACGTTGCGCGTCTTCGCGCGAGCCCTGCGGAATCTCACCGATCGGCTCGCCGGTCGCGGGCGATTCGGCCGTGAAGGTCTCGCCGCTCGCGGAGCCGGTCCACGCGCCGTCGACGAACATGTCAGACACCGCGGGGGCTCACATCCTCGAGCGCGACGCGCATCAGGTCGCGAATCGAGACGATGCCCGCCGGTCTCCCGCCCTCGAGCACCGGTAGGTGCCGGAAGCCGCCGTGGATCATCACCACCCCCGCCTGCTGTGTGCTCTCGTCCGCGTCGACCGTCTCGGGATGGCGCGTCATCCACGGCGCAACATCCCCGCCGATGTCCCCGGAGGCGACCGCCCGGAGCACGTCGCGCTCGGTGACGATGCCGATCAGGCGTTCGCCCTCCATCACGAGCACCGCACCGACGCGTCTCCTCGTCATCGAGGCGGCGGCGTCGACGAGCGCGGTCGATTGCTCAACGGTCAACAAGTTCCTGGACATCACGTCGCCGACGAGCGACATCTCAGTCCCCGAGCTCCGTGCGCCGACGGTCGACGTAGGCCTTCAGCTCGTCCTTCAGCTCCCCGTCCATCTCGGGCTGTTCATACTCGTCGAGCGTCTTCTGCCAGATCTCGGACGCCCGCGCGGCCGCGTCCTTGCCGCCGTTGCGGTTCCAGCGCTCGTAGTTCTCGGTCGACGAGAGGAGCGGACGGTAGAAGCACTCGCGGAACCGTTCGAGCGTATGCACGGCGCCGAGGAAGTGCCCGCCCTGCCCCACCTCCTGGTGCGCGCTGTAGGCGAGCGTCTCCTCGTTGATCTGCAGGGGCTGGAACGCGTGGTGCAGCATGCGCAGGAGCTCGACGTCGACGACGAACTTCTCGTAGCACGAGACCAGCCCCGACTCCAGCCAGCCCGCCGAGTGCATGACGAAGTTCGTGCCGGCGAGGAATGTCGGCCACATCGTCATCGCCGCCTCGTACGCGGCCTGCGCATCGACCGTCTGTGACGATGTGAGTGCGCCGCCGCTGCGGAACGGCAGCCCGTAGTGCCGCGCGATCTGCCCGGTACAGAGGAGTCCCACGGCCGACTCGGGCGTTCCGAAGCTCGGCGAGCCCGACTGCATGTCGGTGTTCGAGAGGAACGAGCCGAAGACGACCGGGCACCCGGCGCGGATCGTCTGCACGAGCGCGATGCCTGCGAGCGCTTCCGCCACCTGTTGCGCGAGCGCGGATGCAACCGACACCGGTGACATTGCGCCCATCAGCAGGAACGGCGTGATGATCAGCGCCTGGTTCGCACGCGCGTATTCGAGCAGCGCCGACAGCATGCGGTCGTCGTAGCGGAGTGGCGAGTTGACGTTGATCAGCGAGATCAACGCAGGCGTTTCCTCCAGCGACTCCTTGCCGAAGACAAGCTCCGCCAGCGCGAGCGTGTCCACCGCGTTCGGCCCCGAGGTGACCGAGCCCATGAACGGCTTGTCCGAGAGCGTCAACAGCGCGTAGACCATGTCGAGGTGGCGCGAGTCGAGCGGCTTGTCGTTCGGCTCGCAGATCGTTCCGCCGGGTGTGTCGAGCTGGGGGAACGACTGCGCGAGTCGCACGAGGTTCTCGTAGTCCGCATAGGTCGCTTCGCGCCGCTCGAGTCCCTGGCGGACGAACGGGCAGCCGTACACCGCGCCGAAGACCATGTGCCTGCCGCCGATGTGGATGTCGTGCTCCGGGTTGCGCGCCTGCACGTCGAACTCGCGCGGTGCCTTCCCGACCTGTTCGATGATCCAATCCGGGTCGAACCGGACGAGGTGCCCGTCCACGTCCTGCCCGGCCGCCTGCAGAGCGGCCGTCGCTTCGTCGTGCAGGAACTCGATCCCGAGCTCGGAGACGATCCGCCGCCAGCCACGGTCGAGCTCCTCCATCGACGCCTCGTCGAGAATCTCGTACCGCGGCAACTCATTGATGAGCACTGGCTGTCCCTTCTGTGAGTAGGCGTTCGAGTGCGTGCTCGAGCCCGGCATCGCCGGTCTCGCGGATCTCGAGCGGCAGCCCGAGCTTCACGGCCGCCGCCTCCGCGCGCCTGCGCAGCTCCGGCGTCGGGCGCTGGGCGAGCCAGACGACACGCTCGTAGTGGCGGAAGTAGTCGTCGCGCAGTTCGGGATACCGGTCGAGCCCGAGCCCCCGCCAGACGATTCGCTCGAAGGAGCGGACGAGAAAGTCCGTCAGGTAATAGGTCCCGAGCTCGTGCTCCCGCTGTCCGAAGAGCTGGTAGCAGTCGGCTCCGGGAAGCCTCGCGAGGTCGTCGAGCGCGCCGCGCGTTCCGCAGTCTGCGTACGCGACCACGTCGCCTCCGGCCTCGTCGACTGCGGCGCGGATCCTCTCGGGACGGTTGTGTAGCTCCGGCGGCAGCGGCCGCACGTCGATGTCCCAGCCGCGCCGCCGCGCGATCTGGTCGATGTGCAGCGCGAGCGCGCCGCAGGCCACCACGACCTTGGTCATCCTGGAAACGCGAGCTGGTCGATGAACAGGTCGTTGAAGTCGGCGCGCCCGGACAGCTCGACGTAGTCGACCTCGTCGAGCACCGCGTTCGCGGCCGCCCGTTCGGTGACCGAGAGCGCCGCGATCTTCGCACCTTCGCCCGCGACATTCCCCGCGGCGACGATCCGCGCGAGCGGCAGCTTCGGAACGAGCCCGATCTTCACCGCGCTCGCCGCGGTGAGGTAGGAGCCGAACGACCCGCCGAGCAGGACCTGCGAGATCTCCGT
>JABFWJ010000470.1 GCA_013362295.1 Thermoleophilia bacterium | reverse complement strand
GGGCGCCGCCTCGACGCTCGAGGTCGGGGCGGGGCGCTTCGACCCCCGGCAGGCCGGTCGGCTGCAGGCCGGCGTCGAGCTCTCGCAGCTCCGGCCGGTCGAGGCGTAACTGGCCCGCATCCGGCCGCCCCGGTACCTTTCCCGGATGGACGTCCCAAAGCTGGATCTCGAAAAGCCCCGCTTCGACCAGACCGAGACCGCCCTTCCGCCGAAGTTCGCCAAGGAAGGGCTGACGTTCGACGACGTCCTCCTCGTGCCGGCGGAGTCGTCGGTCCTGCCGAACGACGTCTCGACCGCGACCAGGCTCACGCGCACGATCGCGCTCGAGGTGCCGGTCGTCTCGGCGGCGATGGACACGGTGACCGAGGCGCGCATGGCGATCGCACTCGCGCGCGAGGGCGGCCTCGGGATCGTGCACCGCAACCTCTCCATCGCGGCGCAGGTCGCCGAGGTCGACAAGGTGAAGCGCTCCGAGGCCGGCATGATCGTCGAGCCGGTGACGTTGCCGCCCGACGCGCTCGTGTCCGACGCCGTCGAGCTGATGGAGCGCTACCACATCTCCGGTGTGCCGATCACCGACCGCGACGCGAAGCTGGTCGGCATCCTCACGAACCGCGACCTGCGCTTCGAGCGCAATCTCGAACAGCCCGTCTCGGCGCTGATGACCTCGCGCGATCTCGTGACCGCGCCGGCGGGGACGACGCTCGCCGAGGCGGAGCGGCTGCTGCACCGCCATCGCATCGAGAAGCTCCCGATCGTCGACGCGGAGGGTCGCATCACGGGCCTCATCACCGTCAAGGACATCCAGAAGCGCGTCGAGTTCCCGCAGTCGACCAAAGACGCACAGGGTCGGCTGCGTGTCGGCGCCGCGGTCGGCGTCGGGCCGGATGCGCTCGAGCGCGCGCAGGCGCTGCTCGACGCAGGCGCCGACGTGCTGGTCGTCGACACCGCGCACGGGCACTCCCGCGGCGTCCTCGAGATGCTCGGGCGCATCGCGGGTCTCCCGGGCGACTTCGAGGTGATCGCCGGGAACATCTCGACCGGGGAAGCGGCGGAGGCGCTGATCGACGCGGGCGCCGATGCGGTGAAGGTGGGGCAGGGACCCGGAGCAATCTGCACGACGCGCGTGGTCGCGGGCGTCGGCGTGCCGCAGATCACCGCGGTCTACGAGATCGCGGAGGTCGCCTCGCGCCAAGGCGTGCCGGTGATCGCAGACGGCGGGCTGACGTCGTCGGGCGACGTCGCAAAGGCGATCGCGGCCGGCGCCGACACGGTGATGCTCGGGTCGATGCTCGCCGGCACCGACGAGGCGCCCGGTGACGTGATCGTCGTCCAGGGCGAGCGCTTCAAGGAATACCGCGGCATGGGGTCGCTGGGAGCGATGAAGGCCCGCGGCTTCTCGAAGGACCGGTACTTCCAGGGCGACGTCGAGGATGTGGAGCAGCTGATTCCGGAGGGCATCGAGGCGCGCGTGCCGTACAAGGGACCCGTCGGAGCGGTCCTCCATCAGATCGTCGGCGGGCTCCGGCAGGCCATGGGCTACTGCGGTGCACCCACCGTCGGCGCGCTACAGGAAGCGCGCTTCGTGCGCATCACTGGTGCGGGGCTGCGCGAGTCGCACCCGCACGACGTCACGATCACGAAGGACGCACCCAATTACCGGCGCGGCTGAGGTTCTCCAGCTCCACCCGGCGCAGGAAGCCGAGGAGCGTCCCGTGTTGGTGGTCGATCTCGGCGGGCAGTACTCGCAGCTGATCGCGCGGCGGGTGCGCGAGGCGCGCGTCTACTCGGAGCTCGTCTCGCACCGCGCGACGGCGGACGAGATCGGGCGGCGCAACCCGGTCGCGCTCATCCTCTCGGGCGGGCCCGCGTCGGTGTACGCGGACGGCGCCCCGAAGATCGACGCCGGAATCTTCGAGCTCGGGATCCCGACGCTCGGCATTTGCTACGGCGCGCAACTGCTCGCGCTCGACCTGGGCGGCCGGGTCGACCGCACCGGGGTCTCGGAGTTCGGCCGGACGGAGCTGAAGGCGTCGGGCGGCAGGTTGTTCGCCGCGCTGCCGTCGGATCACACGGTGTGGATGTCGCACCGCGACACGGTCGTCGCGCCGCCGGAGGGCGCCGAGGTCGTCGCGACGTCGGATCACACACCGGTCGCCGCCTTCGAACACGCCGGCCGCAAGCTGTACGGCGTGCAATTCCATCCCGAGGTCGTGCACACCGAACACGGCCAGAACGTGCTGAAGAACTTCCTCTACGAGGTCGCCGGCGCCGCACCCGCGTGGACGCCGGCGGCGGTGATCGAGGAGCAGGTCGAGCGAATTCGGGCGCAGGTCGGGAACGAGCGTGTGTTGTGCGCGCTCTCCGGTGGTGTCGACTCCGCCGTCGCCGCGCTCCTCGTGCACAAAGCAATCGGCGACCAGCTGACGTGCGTGTTCGTCGACCACGGCCTGTTGCGGAAGGGCGAGGCCGAGCAGGTGGTCGAGACCTTCGACGGCCACTTCCACGTGCCGCTCGTGCACGTCCAGGCGCAGGAGCGCTTCCTCGGCCGGCTCGCGCGCGTCACCGACCCCGAGCAGAAGCGGAAGATCATCGGCGAGGAGTTCATCCGCGTCTTCGAGCAGGAGGCGCGCGCGCTCGGCGACGTGCAGTGGCTCGTGCAGGGGACGCTGTACTCCGACGTGATCGAGTCGGGGGGCACCGACGGCGTCGCCGAGACGATCAAGTCGCACCACAACGTCGGGGGCCTGCCGCCGGACATGCGGATGAAGCTCGTCGAGCCGCTGCGGCTGCTCTTCAAGGACGAGGTGCGGCGCGTCGGCGAGGAGCTCGGCATGCCGGAGCGGATGGTGTGGCGCCAGCCGTTCCCGGGGCCGGGCCTCGCGATCCGCATCATCGGCGACGTCACCATGGAACGGCTGCACACGCTGCGCGAGGCGGACGCGATCCTGCAGGACGAGGTGCGCAAGGCCGGCCTCTACCGCGACCTCTGGCAGTCGTTCTGCGTGCTGCCCGCGATTCGCTCGGTCGGGGTGCAGGGCGACTCGCGCACGTACGGCTATCCCATCGCGATCCGCGCAGTCACGTCGGAGGACGCGATGACCGCGGACTGGGCGCGTCTCCCGTACGACCTGATCGAGCTCGTCTCGTCGCGGATCATCAACGAGATCCCGGCGGTGAATCGCGTGGTGCTCGACGTGACGTCGAAGCCGCCGGCGACGATCGAGTGGGAGTAAGAACCCCGCCGTACCGGATCGAGACCGAGCGTCTCGTGATTCGCTGCTACGAGCCCGAGGATGCGCCGCTCCTCAAGAACGCGGTCGACGCGAGCCTCCAGCATCTGCTGCCGTGGATGCCGTGGGCGCGCTTCGAGCCGCAATCGCTCGACGAGAAGCTCGAGCTGTGCCGGTCGTTCCGAGGGCAGTTCGATCTCGACCAGAACTACGTCTACGGGATCTTCACGCCCGATGAGACGGAGCAGCTCGGCGGCAGCGGCTTCCACAAGCGCTCGAACGAAGGCTCGCTCGAGATCGGCTACTGGGTCGCGTCGGGCGCGATCGGACGAGGCATCGCGACCGAGGTGACGGCGGTGCAGACCCGCATCGGCCTCGAGTTGTGCGGGCTCGACCGCATCGACATTCAGGTCGAGCCCCGGAACGTCCGCAGCCTGGCGATTCCGCGGAAGCTCGGGTTCACCGAAGAGGGAACGCTTCGCCGACGGCTGCCTCCGGGCGGTGACGACGAGCCGCATCGGGACGCGGTTGTCTTCAGCATGCTGCGCGAGGAGCTCGAAGGCTCACCGTGCATGCGTTACGAGTACGCAGCCTACGACGTGCTCGGCGAGCCGGTTTCGCGCTGAGGTTCGAGCCTCTCGCTCAGGTCCGCGGCCCTCCCGCGACGTAGACGACCTGCCCGCTCACGTAGGCGGCGTCGTCCGAGCAGAGGTAGGCGATCGTGCCGGCCACGTCCTCGGGCTGCCCCACGCGCCTCAGCGGGACCTGCTCGGCGGCCGCCTGCATGAACTGCTCGAACGGGACGCCGATGCGATCCGCGGTCTGCTGCGTCATCGCGGTCGCGATGAACCCCGGGGCGACGCAGTTGACGTTGACGTTGTACGGGCCGAGCTCGATCGCGAGGGTCTTCGTCATGCCCTGCAGGCCCGCCTTGGCCGCCGAGTAGTTCGTCTGCCCCCGGTTGCCGAGCGCCGACGTCGAGGAGATCAGCACGATCTTCCCGCTCTTCTGCTCGACCATCTGCTTCTGCGCGGCGCGCACCGCGAAGAACGTCCCCTTCAGGTGCGTGTCGATCACCGCGTCCCAGTCGTCGTCCGTCATCTTGAACAGGAGGTTGTCGCGGATGATCCCCGCACACGTGACGAGCACGTCGAGCGATCCTCCCCGCGACACGGCCGTCTCGACCGCAGCCTCGACGTCCTCGCGTCTGGTGACGTCGCAGCGCACGGCCTGGCCGCCGATCTCGGCCGCCGTCTCCTGCGCCGCCCCCTCGTCGAAGTCCGCGACCACGACCGCCGCACCTTCAGACGCAAACCGCTTCGCCGTCGCGGCGCCGATGCCCCTTGCGCCGCCCGTCACCAGCACCGTCTTTCCTTGGAATCTCGTCATGGCGGCGACGATATACGGTGCCCACGTGGAGTTCCGTGACATCCTCGCCCGCCGCCGGATGCACCGTGCGTTCCTCCCGGAGCCGATCCCGGAGGAGCAGGTCGACCGCATCGCCGGCGTCATCCGCCGGGCGCCGTCCGGTGGGTTCAGCCAGGGCGGGAGCATCGTCGTCGTGACCGGCGAGGCGAAGCGTCACGAGATCGCGCGTGCCTTCGGCGACGAGCACTACACGCCGTACGGACGCAACTTCATCGCCGACGCGCCCGTGCACATGGTGATCTCGGCGAACGAGAGCCTCTACCACGCTCGCTACAGCGAGGCCGACAAGCTCGCGACGACGGGTGGTGTCGAGGTGACCTGGCCGGTGCCGTACTGGTTCGTCGACGCCGGCGCGTTGATGATGCTCGTCCTGGCGGCCGCGATCGACGAAGGGCTGGCGAGCGCGTTCGTCGGCCATCCGGACCAGAAGCGCATCTTCGACGAGCTGCTCGGGCTGCCCGAAGAGGTCGTCCCGATCGGGCTCGCGCTGATCGGCAAGCCCGGCGAGGCGCCGCCCACCGGCTCGCGCATGAAGGAGCGCCGGCGCGGCAAGGAGGAGCTCGTCCACCGCGAGCGCTGGTGAACACCGGAACCTGATTCGGCGGAGCCGAACCAGGTTCCAGCCGTTCACGCCGGCGGCAGGTGCACCGGGCCGTAAAGGGCGCGCACCTCGTCGACGAATCCAGCCAGCCGCTCCGCGATTGACGCGTCGTTGATCTCGAGGACGTTCTCGGCGTTGCGCTCGCCGCTGCGGGAAAGGTTGAACGAGCCCACGAAGACGGTGTCGTCGCAGACGCAGACCTTCGCGTGCATGAAGTCGTGCACGGTGCCGTCGCCGTACGGCGTCGACTCCTTCCCCGTGAACGGGCCCGCCATGACCTGCTGCAGCAGCGGCAGCTTCCACGACACGTTGCTGTTCGCGCGCCACTGATGGATCACCTCGCGGACCTGCGTCGCGTCGACACAGCCGGCGATGTCGAGCGTCCCGTCCGAGATCACCTGTGCGAGCGTCCCGAGCACCGGGCCCGTCGTGATCAGCGGCGAGCAGAGACGGACGCGCCTGCGCGCGCGGTGGATCATCTTCGCGATCCGAGCACTCACGTCTTCGCCGTGGCCCGGCGTGAACCACACGCGAACGTCGTCGTCCCAGCGCGGGTCGACAAAGCCGGTCCGCTCGACGTCGCCTGTCTGCCTGAGCTGGTCGAAGTCGAGGTCGTAGGCCTTCGCGATCGCGTCCGAGTGGACGATCGCGATCACGTTCTCCTGCCGCGACCACGAGTCGTCCGTCCAGTTGACCGAGCCCGTCCACACGACGTGACCGTCGCGGATCACGTACTTGTGGTGCATGAGGTCCGGAACGCCCGCGATCGCCTTGCCGTCGACCGGGAGCGTCGCGATCAGTTGCACGTCCGGCTCCGGCGGCGGTGGCACCGGAATCGGGTTCGCGTGATCGACGTTGTACGCGAACCGGATCCGGACTCCGCGCGCGGCCGCGCGGCGGATTGCGTCGCCGACGATTGCGGCCGTCTCAGGGCCGAGGTGGAAGTCGTACTGCGCCAGGTCGAGCGTGCGCTCGGCCCCGTCGAGGAACGCCGCCACGGCGCGCGCGATCTCCGCCGGCTCCTGGCCGCCGTCCGTCAGAGTGCGGATCTCGATGCGTTCGCTCATCGACAGGCTCGCGGCTGCCCGGATCGGGCAGACCACGAACTTCTACCGTGACGGAGCAGGCGCGGCGCTGCGGCGTGCCCGGCTCGCCGACTACCTGGACGCGCGACGCGACGCGCCGATCCTCCTCGTCGGCGAGGCGCCCGGCTACCGCGGCGCCCGCATCTCGGGCCTCCCGTTCACCTCCGAGCGCCAGTTGACGGGAACCGGCCCCGCCGAGGCGACGGCGACGATCGTCCACCGCGTGCTCGCCGAGCTCGGGCTGGCCGAGCAGGTCCTTCTCTGGAACGTCGTCCCGACACACCCTGGGACCCCGACGTCGAACCGCCCGCCCACGCGCGTCGAGGTGGCGGCCGGGCGCATGTTCGCCGACGAGCTCGCACGCGGGCGCCGCGTCGTCGCGGTCGGCCGGGTCGCGCACTCCGCGTTCGGCGGCGCCTATGTCCGCCATCCCGCGCGGGGAGGCGCCGCGCAGTTCGCACGCGGCCTGCGTGCTCTACTTGAGAGGTGACACCCGTCCGGCGCAACGCCCTGCTGCTCGCGGGCGGGCTCGTCGTCCAGTCCGGGATGATCCAGCTCGCGGTCGCGCTCGGCACCGTGACGATCGTCAGCGTCACTGGCACCAAGGGCATCCTCGGCCTCGGGCCGGCGGTCTTCCTGATCGCGGGCGCGCTCGCCGTCGGCCCGGCCGGCCGGCTCTCCGACCGCGTCGGGCGGATGCCCGTGATCCGCGGCGGGTTCGTGCTCGGCACCGTCGGCCCGTGGGTGACGGCCGCCGGCTGCGCGACTCGCGCCGGCGTGCTGGTCTTCCTCGGGCTTGCCCTCTGCGGGGCGGGGCAGACGATCGTGTTGCTCTCACGCGCGGCCGCGGCCGAGATGTTTCCGCCCGAGCGCCGCGCGCGCGGGATGTCGATCGTGCTCTTCGGCGTCGTCTCCGGCGCGATCTGGGGGCCCGTCGTCTTCGGCCCGATGTTCGCCGGCCGGACACTGAGCGCGCACGACCTCGTCGTCCCGTGGCTCGCGGCGGGCATCTTCACGATCGCCGGTCTTCTGCTCTCCTTCGGCGTCCGTCCCGATCCGCAGGAGTTCTCCGCGCGCTACGCGACGGCCGCGGATACGACCGGGTCGTCACCGTTGCCCGAGCTGCTGCGGCGGCCTGGTGTGGCCACCGCGATCGTCGCCGCCGTGGGCAGCTTCGCGGTGATGGCCGGGGTGATGAACCTCGCGGGCTACGTCGCCGTCGGCCATCACCACGCGCAGGGCTCGATCTTCACGATCATCAGCCTGCACATCGTCGGCATGTACGGCCTCGTCCTCGTGATCGGCGACGTGATCGAGCGGCTCGGCCGGCTGACCGCGATGGTGAGCGGCCTGCTCGTGATGGCGGCGTCGAACGCCGCCCTCGCCTGGCTCGACAGCATCGCAGGGATGAGCCTCGCCCTCTTCGGGCTCGGCCTGGGCTGGTGCCTCGCCTATGTCGCCGCGACCACCGAGCTCGTCGACCTCGCCGGCCCTGCCGAGCGCGGCCGCCTGATCGGGGCGACCGACCTCCTCTCGAGCTGCTCGGGCGCGGTTCTCGCCCTCGGCGGCGGAGTCGTCTATACGGGGGCCGGAGGAAGCGTGCCGCTGGCCGCGACCGCCGCCGGCCTGGCGCTCTTCGCGGCCGCCTGGGTGGCCGGAAACGGCTCGAGAGCAGGGTCTCCCGTCGTCGGCGTCGAAGCGTGACCGCTGCTACCATTGCGGGCCGGCGGACGCCTGTGTTCGCCCTTTTCTGCGTATGAAGACCTACAACGCCAAGCCCGGCGAAATCGCGCGCGACTGGTATCTCGTGGATGCCGAGGGGAAGACCCTGGGCCGCATCGCCACGCAGATCGCCGATCGGCTGCGCGGCAAGGGCAAGGCCTCGTTCACTCCGCACGTCGACACCGGCGACTTCGTCGTCGTGATCAACGCGGAGAAGATCGCGGTCACCGGCAAGAAGCTCGAGCAGAAGATGTACTACAAGCACTCCGGCTATCCCGGCGGCCTCCGCGAGCGCACACTGCGCGAGCAGCTCGACCGGCAGCCCACCGAGGTGCTCCGCAAAGCCGTCAAGGGGATGCTGCCGCGCACGAAGCTCGGCCGCGCGCAGCTGACCAAGCTCAGGATCTACGCCGGCCCCGAGCATCCGCACGAGGCACAGGCACCGACGACTCTCGAGGTGTGACGACGACGATGGCGACTCCCGCGCAGTATCTCGGCACCGGCAAGCGCAAGACCTCGGTCGCGCGCGTCATCCTCCGTCCCGGCGACGGAGACACGTGGATCAACGGCAAGAAGATCGAGGAGTACTTCCCGCGGCAGGTGCACCGCATGCTGGCGACCGCGCCGCTGAAGACGGTCGGGCTCGAGGGCCAGTACGACCTGCGTGTCCGCCTGCACGGCGGTGGTCCATCCGGCCAGGCAGGCGCCATGCGCCACGGCATCGCCCGCGCGCTCGTCGAGGTCGATCCCGAGCTCCGCGTGCCGCTGAAGCGGGCAGGCTTCCTGACGCGCGACGCGCGCATCGTGGAGCGCAAGAAGGCCGGACTGCACAAGGCGCGCAAGGCGCCGCAGTTCAGCAAGCGGTAGCCCCCCTGCCCGCGGTGGCCCGTAGATACTTCGGCACGGACGGGGTCCGTGGAGTTGTGGGCGAGTTCCTCACGCCTGAGCTCGTCGAGCGCCTCGGACGCGCCGCATCGCTCTGGACCGGCGCTGCGAAGGTCTTCGTCGGCCGCGACACGAGGGCCTCCGGCGTGGAGCTCGAGCAGGCGTTCGCGCGCGGCGTCGTCTCCGCCGGCGGCGACTGCATTCTCGGCGGCGTCCTCCCGACGCCGGCCGTCGCGCTGCTCGCGCTCGACCTCGGCGTCGTGATCTCCGCCTCGCACAACCCGCCGGAATACAACGGCGTGAAGTTCTTCGACGCGAACGGCCACAAGCTCCCCGACGCGTCGGAGGAGCAGATCGAGGAGCTGCTCGCTGCAGCGCCGGGGATCGATCAGGGGAGCGTCGAGCGCGTCGAGGTCGCGACCGACTCGTACCTCCAGCACATCCTCGAGCGCTTCGGCAGCGACCTCGAGGGGCTGCGCATCGTCGTCGACTGCGCGAACGGCGCCTACTCCGGGCTCGGGCCGCTCGCGTTCGAGCAGTGCGGTGCGCAGGTGCACGCGATCGGCGACGCGCCCGACGGCACGAACATCAACGTCGGCTGCGGCGCGACCGACCTGACGCTCTTGCAACACGTCGTCGTCGACCGCGGCTACGACCTCGGGATCGCGTTCGACGGCGACGGCGACCGGATGCTCGCCGTGGACGAGAAGGGCGCGGTCGTCGACGGCGATCAGATCATCGCGATCCTCGCGCTCGACCAGGATGTCGACCAGGTGGCGGTCACCGTGATGACGAACCTCGGCTTCCACGCACTGATGCGCGAGCACGACATCACCGTGCACACCACCGACGTCGGCGACCGGTACGTCCTCGAGGCGTTGCAGCGCGAGGGGGCGATCCTCGGCGGCGAGCAGTCCGGCCATGTCATCTACCTCCGCGACCACGTCACCGGGGACGGTCTCGCCGCCGGGCTGCTGCTCTGCAGTGCGCTGAAGGGCCGAAAGCTGAGCGAGGCGGCCGACGTGATGCCGCGCTGGCCGCAGGCCAAGGAGGACGTCCGCGTCGAGCGCAAGGAGCTCTCTTCGGCGGTCGTGGCAGAGGTCGAACGACTGAACGAGGCCTGGGACGGGGAGGGGCGGGTCCTGGTCCGGCCGTCGGGCACTGAACCTTTGATCAGGGTGCTCGCAGAGGCCGAAAATCCGGAGATTGCGGCCCAGGCCTGTGCTAGCATCGCAGCCCTCGTCCGACGGGAGCTCGGCTAGCTCGGCAGCCGGGCTTCGGCGTTTTCAGGAGGCTTGTCGGGGGCAAATTCCGGCATCGCGGCCGGGCTGATCGAAGGAGGCTCCGGATGTGCGGGATCATCGGTTACGTGGGCAACCGGGCGTCGAAGCCACTGTTGATGCACGGGCTCCAGCGGCTCGAATACCGCGGCTACGACTCTGCAGGCATCGCCCTCCTCGAAGAGGACGGCCTCGAATACGTCCGCGCGGTCGGGAACCTCGAGTTCCTGAAGGAGGCCGCCGGGCCGAACGGCTCGGTCTCGACGACCGGGCTCGGGCACACGCGCTGGGCGACCCACGGCGGGGTCACCGAGGCGAACGCGCATCCGCTGACCGCCTGCGACGAGCGCAAGCTCGCGATCGTGCTCAACGGGATCGTCGAGAACTACCGCGAGCTGCGCAACGAGCTGCTCGCCGCCGGCCACGCCTTCGGCTCCGAGACCGATGCGGAGGTCGTTGCGCACCTGCTCGAGGACGCCTACGACGGCGACCTCGTGGCCGCCGTTCGCGCCGTCTTCGCGCGTCTCGAGGGTCACTTCACCTTCGTCGTGATCCATCGCGACCACCCGAACCATCTCGTCGGCGTTCGCCATCAGACGCCGATGGTCGTGGGCCTCGGCAACAACGAGAACTTCCTCGCCTCCAACCTCGCCGCGTTCCTCTCGGAGACGCGCCGCGTCCAGTTCCCCGACGACGGGGACATCGCGTCGGTCACGCCGGAAGGCGTCAACTTCGTTCGCGCGGCGACGGGCGAGCCTGTGCACCACGATGTGATCGAGGTCGACTGGGACGACGACGCCGCGGAGCGCTCGGGCTACGAGACGTTCATGCTCAAGGAGATCTTCGAGCAGCCCGAGGGCGTCGCCGAGACGATCGGCGACCGGGTCCGTCACGGCAACCTCGTGCTCGAGGGCCTCGGGATGACCGAGGACGAGCTGCGCGAGCTGCGCCGCATCGTGGTCGTCGCCTGCGGGACGTCCTACCACGCGGGTGTGGTGGGTCGCTACGCGATCGAGGAATGGGCGCGCGTTCCCGTCGAGCCGGACGTGGCGAGCGAATGGATCTACCGCAACCCGGTCGTCGATCCGGGCACGCTCGTGATCGGCATCTCGCAGTCGGGTGAGTCGCGCGACACGATCCAGGCCATGAAGCTTGCTCGTGAGAAGGGCGCGCGCACCGTCGCGATCACGAACATGATGGGCTCGCAGATCACGCGCGAGGTGGACTCCGTGCTCTTCACGCGCACGGGGCTCGAGGTGGGCGTCGCCGCGTCGAAGACCTTCACCGCGCAGATCGCGCTGCTCTTCCTCGTCGGCCTGAAGCTTGCGCAGTGCCGCGGCACCATGCCGAAGGAAGAGCAGGAGTTCATCATGGACGAGCTGTACGACCTGCCGGCCAAGATGCACCGGTTCCTCGACGACGACCACCCGATCGAGGACATCGCGCAGCGGTACTTCAACGAGCCGTTCTTCCTCTACCTCGGCCGGCACATCGGCCTCCCCGTCGCGCTCGAGGGCGCGTTGAAGCTCAAGGAGATCTCGTACATCCCGACGGAGGCCTATTCCGCCGGAGAGATGAAGCACGGCCCGATCGCGCTGCTCGAGGAAGGCACGCCGGTCGTCGTCGTCGCGACGGCCACCCACGTCTACGACAAGATCGTCTCCAACATCCAGGAGACGCGCGCGCGCGGCGCGCATGTGATCGCGATCGCGACCGACGGGAACGAGGACATCCAGCATCACGCCGACGAGGTCATCTACGTTCCGCCGTCGCCGGCGTTCCTGCAGGCTGCGCTCGCGATCCTGCCGCTGCAGCTGCTTGCCTACCGCATCGCGCGGCTGCGCGGCCTGAACGTCGACCAGCCGCGCAACCTCGCGAAGACCGTCACGGTCGAATAGCGCTAGCGGGACGCCGGGGAAAACCTTACGCCTTGAATCTGGTTTGGCTGCGCCAAATCAGGTTCGGGCGCGGCTCGAGCCTTTTCGGCCTATGCCGCCAGCTGGTCGGCCGCAGTGACGTCGAGCGCGGTCTCGACGAACGCGCGCGCGGACGGTGAGTGGTAGCGGTCGCGGTGGCGGGCGATGTGGATCACCCGCGACGGGACGCGGTTGCCTAGCTCGATCACCGTGATCCGCGGATCGGACGCGTCGACGGTGAGACGCGGCATGACGGCGCTGCCGATCCCGGCTGCGATCAGCCCCTGCACGGTCCCGTTGTCATCGGTGCGGAACGCGAACTTGGGCTCGCAGCCGGCGGCGCTCAGCGCCGACTCGAACGGATCCATCGAGCGGCACGCGCGGAAGCCGATCAGCGGCTCGTCGGCGATCCGCGCGAGCGTGGGCGGGCTCTTGACCTGCGCGAGCTCCGAGTTCCTGGCGACGACGAGGACGTACGGGTCGCGCAGGAGCTCGATCGTCTCGAGCGGCGCGTCGCCGAACGGCGGCAGCACGAAGGCGACATCCAGCTCGCCCCGCTCGACCATCGTCGCGAGCTCGGCGTCGCTGTCGCGCTCCTCCAGCATCACCTCGATCTGGGGCCACTGGTCGCGGAAGCGCCGCATGATCTCGGGCAGGAGGCGTGCGCCGGCAGACTGGAACGTTCCGACGCGGAGCACGCCCGCCTCGCCGCTGCGCAGCGCCTGCAGGTCGGCCTGCGCGGCCTGCAGCCGCGCGACGATCGAGTCGGCATGGGAGAGGAGGAGCCGGCCGGCTTCGGTCAGCGAGACCGGGCGCGGCCCGCCGGGTCGCTCGATGAGCTTCTCGCCGACGATCCGCTCGAGCGTCTGGATCTGCTGGCTGATCGCCGACTGGGTGTAGCCGAGCCGCTCGGCCGCACGGCCGAACGACCCTTCCGAGGCGACCGCCTGAAGGGCTGCGAAGTGCCGGAGTTCGACGCCGAGCCAGCTATCAGATTCCATGATCGAACCCAACAGTACCACGATTTGTGCTGATAGACCTCTGTGGCCGATGCTGTATCCATGACTGCACTTCTCATCTTCCTCGTGATCGTCGCCGTGATCGGCCTCGCCGCCGGCTACGGCCGCGACTCGCGCTTCGATCGCCCCGGCCGCCAGTACTAGTTGACGCCTCGCATACCCCGAGGGGTATGTGGATCGTCGACGGACTGCTGAACGCCGCCCGCATGGCCTGGGAGGTCTGGTGGGCGCTCGTGCTCGGCTTCGCCCTGTCGGGGGTTCGTCCAGGCCTGGGTCCCGCGCACCCGGCTCGAGCGCACGCTCGGGAGTAGGGGCGGTCGAGCGGCTCGCGCGCTCGCGTTAGGCTCGCGCCGTGGACGTCTTCGACGCGGTGCGCGCGGCGCAGGAGGAGCTCGATGTGCCCGGTGTCGCCGTTGGGGTGCTCGACGGCGACGAAGAGCGCCATGAGGGGTTCGGCGTCACGAGCATCGAGAACCCGCTCGAGGTGACGCTCGGCACCCGGTTCCAGACAGGGTCGATCACCAAGACCTTCACCGGCACCGTAATCCTGCAGCTCGTCGACCAGGGCCTGCTCGAGCTCGACCGGCCGGTGCTCGAGTACGTGCCCGAGCTGACCCTCGCCGATGCGGCGGCGACCGGCGGCGTGACCCTCCGCCACCTGCTCTCGCACACGGGCGGGTGGGTCGGGGACTACTTCGAGGACACGGGCTGGGGCGACGACGCTGCCGCCCGCTACGTCGACGGAATGGCAGGCCTGCCGCAGCTGACGCCGCTCGGCGAGCTGTGGTCGTACAACAACAGCGGCTTCGTGCTCGCCGGCCGCGTGATCGAGCGGGTGACCGGCAGACGGTACGAGGACGTCGTCAAGGAGCTCGTCTTCGATCCGCTGCAGCTGACCGAGACGACCTTCTGGCCCTGGGATGTGATCGCGGAGCGCTTCGCAGTCGGCCACACCGGCGACGGTGACGATCTCAAGGTCGCGCGGCCGTGGGCGGTCGGGCGGTCGGCCCACGCTGCGGGCGGCATCGTCTCGACCACGAGGGACCTGTTGAGATACGCACGTCTTCATCTCGATCCGCCCGCCGCACTCGCTCCGATGCAGGAGCGCCAGGCCGAGGCGGCCGCCGAGGGCGAGTGGGTCGGCCTGACGTGGTACGGCGAGGACCGCCACGGCACGATCCGGCACGGCGGCGGGACGATGGGGCAGCTCTCGATGCTCGTGCTCGTCCCCTCGCGCAGGTTCGGGTTGGTCGTCCTCACGAACCACTCGCCGAACGGGAACCGTGTCGTCCTCTCGGCGCTCGATGCGGCCGGGCTCGGCGCCCCCGAGCTGGAGCCGGTCGACCTCGGGCCGCTCGACGAGTTCGCGGGCACGTACGAGATGCCGCTCTCGCGGGTGGCGCTGACGCCGCGGAACGGAAGGTTGCACGTGGCCGTGGAGATGCTCGGCGGGTTTCCGGCGAAGGACTCGCCGCCGCAGCCGTCGCCCCCGCCCGGAGAGGCGTTCTTCTACGCGCCCGACCGCTGGACGATCGAAGAGGGAGCGCTGAAGGGGTCGCGCGGGCAGTTTCTCCGCGGCGCCGACGGGTCGATCGTCTGGCTGCGCTCGGGCGGCCGCCTGTACCGGCGGGTCTAACGGCCGCGGAGGTAGACGTCCGAGCCGTCGAGCCAGTCCGCGCGAGGCGGGCTGAAGACGTCGACGTCCAGCGTGTCCTCGAGCGCCTCTGCCTTGTGCGGGAGGTGCGACGGGATGTGGAGTACCTCGCCTGCCCGCACGTCGATCACCTCGGACTCGTCGTCTCCGAGCCAGAAGCGCAGCGCGCCCTCGACGATGTAGGTGAGCTGCTCGTTCTCGTGCGCGTGCTTCGGGACGACCGCGCCCCGGTCGAGATAGACGTGCGCGAGCATCATCCGCTCGCCGGTGATCAGCCGGCGGTGGAGGTCCGGCTTCAGCGCCTCCTTCGGCAAGTCGTCCCAGCGGTAGTGCGTCGCGTCCACGGGACGATCTTACGACGCGCTGGGCCGGCGTTCCCAGCGCACCGCCCAGCCGTCGCGGGTGAGGGCCGACACGATCGCCCGCCGGACGAGCCGGCCGCCGCGGTCACGGCCCAGCAGATGCACGCGCAGCGGGGCATCGCCGAGCGGCAGCTCGAGCGTGGTCGCGCCGCCCGGCAGCGACAGTTCCTCGCGTACGACGTATTCGCCCCGCACATCCGGGCGCTCGCTGATGAGCACGTCCCACGCCGTGACCTTCGGCTCGAGCTTCCACGTGAGAACGAAGGTGTCGTCTCGGCGCTCGCGGCCGACGTCCATGTTGCCGGTGATCGTGGGTTTCGTCCGGAGCGCAGGCGGCCGCCGAACCGGGTTGGCCCGCTGCTCCTGCTCACGTGCCGGCGGGCCCGACACGAGCGCGCGGGCCCGTGCCACCGACAGCACCCGCGCGAGCTGCGCCAGCGCGCGCTCCGAGTCACCCCCGGCGGCGCGGATCCGCGACTCGAAGGCCGCGGGATCGACCTCGCGGCCGGAGGCGACGCGCTTGCGCGCCTCGTCGATGATCCGCGCGTGCTCGTCCATCAGACCCCCGCACCCATGCCGGGACAGTAACCAGCGCGAGGACGCCGAGGAGCGCGGCGATGAAGAGCGCCCAGGGCCGGCCGTGCGTGCGCGGGACGCTCGCCGCGAAGGTCGTCGTGTCGAGGACCGCGACAGGTGAGCCGGACGAGACGACGCGGACAGGCTTTCCCGCCGCACCGCCGCGGAGCTCGAGCGACCAGAGGTCGGCCCGGCCGGCGAGCATCTCCAGGTCGATGCAGTGCGCCGTGCCCCTCGCGGTGTCGAGTGCGTGCACGAACGGCTCCGAGCCTGCGCCGTCGTAGAGCGTGTACGCCCAACGGCCGTCTGCGCTCATCAACCGGGTGATCGGCGAGCCGCGCATCTTGTCGGAGTGCTCGGCGGGATCGACGATCGGCTTCGGCAGCAGGCGGTTCGCGCGGAGGTCGTAGGCGCGGACGCTGTAGCGCGTCGGATCGCTCGGTCGCGTGTAGTTGACGAGGTACATCGTCCACCCGTGCGGCGAGAGCGCGTCGAAGCTGAAGTCGCCGCGCAGCGTGATCGTGCGGTACAGCCCGAGACCCCGGGCGTCGAGCAGCGCAAACCTTGTCGTTGCCCGCGGGAACGCGCGGCGCGGCTCGATCAGCACGAGCGTCTTTCCGTCCGCCGAGAGCCCGCTCGCCGAGCTGTCATAGGCGACGGCCGGAATCGTGAAGGTGCCCTTCACGCGCGTGAACCCGCGCACGCGCCCGCCGCTCCGCGCGATCCGTTCGACGAGCGTCCACCTTCCCTCGTTGATCGTGACGATGCGCTCGGGGCTTCCCGGAACGGTGACGCCGACCTGGCCGACGTCGATCCCGAGCACCGGCAGCCCGTCGGCCGCCGCCGTCGTCGCGAGCACGCCCGACGTGACGACGATCGAGAGGAAGACGAGCGTACGCACGTCGATGAATACGCACTCCGCGGCCGATGAGGTCCGCAACCCTCACGACGGTCGGGATGGTGGAGGTTCTAGAGTGCGAGAGATGGGGTCGTGGGGAGGTCACGAGGGTGCCGTTCGGCGGCTCGCGCTCGCCCGCCTCGTTTCCTGGGCCGGCACCCAAGCGGCGTACATCGCCCTGATCGCGCTGATCTACGAACGATCGGGCGGATCAGGGATCTGGATCTCGGCCGCCCTGCTTGCGGCGTTGGGAGCGCGCGTGATTGCGAGCCCGTGGGCGGGATGCTTGGCGACTACTTCGATCGCCGCATCGTCATGGTTGGCTCGGACCTGGCTGCGGCAGGCTGCTTTGTCGCGATCAGCCAGGTGCGTTCACTGCCGTCGCTGGTCGCGCTTGCTGCGGTCGCCGGGATTGCGGAAGCGCCGTTCAGTCCCGCTTCGGGAGCGCTCCTGACAATGCTCGTTCCCGCGGAGCGCCGGGGGTGGGCAAACGGGACTCTCGCGATGGGGTCTTCGGGAGGGATGCTGATTGGCGCGGCGTTCGGCGGCGTCCTCGTGGCGAGCTTCGGCGCGTCCACGGCGTTCCTTCTCAACGCGTTCTCCTTCGTTGTCTCGGCCGTGCTTGCGTCGTCGATCAGAGGTCGGTTCGTGGCCGAAGGCCGTCATGACCCGGAGCATCGCGGAGCGCTGAAGGGAGTGGCGTTTCTCTTCGGCCAGCGAACGCTCCGCCTTGCGACGTCGAGCGCCGCTCTTCTCGCGCTCGGTCTCGGCATGGCGAACGTTGCCGAGTTTCCGCTGTTCGTCCACATTGGAGCCGGCCGGATCGGCTTCGGGATCGCCGTGGCAGCCTGGGGCAGCGGCCAGATCACGGGAGGCAGGTTGGCGTCTCGTATTGCCGATGCACACCTCGAACGCCGAGCACTCATCTCCGGCGGTGCCCTCCTCACAGCGGGGATCGGCCTCAGCGGGGCGATCCCGATCTTCGCGGCGGTGGCGCTTCTGTTCGTCATCGGAGGTGTCGGAAACGCACTCCTCAACATCGCAATCGTGCAGATGGTTCAACGCTGGTCACCCGCTCAGGTTCAGGGTCGAACCCTCGCGGCGGTCGAGGGGATCATCAACAGCGCCATTGGCATCTCGCTGCTCGTCGGCGGTCTCGTATTGGCTCCGCTCGGCGCGCGTGGCATCTATCTGCTCGCCGGGGGTCTCGGGGCGATCGCCGTCGTGATCTCGCTTCGAATTCCGCGTCAGCCGAGCACGGTTCGGCCCGAGCCGCAGGTCGTCGACGCGCGAGATCCTGCGCACGGAAAACGGTTCGACTCGTTCGGCCGGGCACCGACACCGGTCCCCGTGTGAGCTGACTGCACCCTGCTCCTGCACCCTGCTCGACCGGCGGTCTTACTCGTCCGTCGAACGGCGCAGCCGCTTCGTCTGCCCGCGGCGCTTCTTCTCCTCGAGCCGCCGTTCCTCGGATGCTGCGGTCGGCTTCGTCGGCCGCCGCGGCCGCCGCACCTTCGTCGCCTCGCGCAGCTGCTCGAGGATCCGGTCGGTCGCGAGCTCGCGGTTGCGGAGCTGCGAGCGCTCGTCCTGGGCGACCGCGCGGACGACGGGCCCGAGCGTCGCGAGCACTCGCTGCCGCTCGGCGGCCGAGAGCCCAGTCGACTCCTCGACGTCGAAGAGCGCCTCCGCGCGCGTCGAGCTCTTCTGCGCGTGCTGGCCGCCCGGACCGCTCGAGCGCGAGAACCGGAAGGCAATCTCGGACCGAATAGACTCGCTGTCCATGGCCGCAATTCTCCTGGACGTGGACGGCGTCCTGCACGTTTCGGGCGCGCCCATCGCAGGAGCGGCCGCCGCCGTGCGCCGGCTGCGCGCCGACGGCCACCGGCTGCGGCTCGTGACGAACTCCACCACTCGCTCGCGCGCGGAGATCGGCAGGCAGCTGCGGTCGATGAGCATCGAGGTCGACGACGACGAGCTGCAGACGACGGGTGCCGTTGCGGCGCGCGTGCTCAGCGGCAAGCGCGTGCTGGCGTTGACGATGCCGGGCATGCTCGACGACCTCGAAGGGCTACAGCTCGTCGGGATGAACGTCGACGCCGTGCTCCTGGGCGGCGCCGACGAGGGAGAGGAGACCGGGCGGATCTTCTCCTACCTCAATCTCAACCGCGCCTTCCACGAGCTGGAGGCCGGCGCCGAGCTCTACTGCCTGCACAAGAACCGCTGGTGGCAGACGGCCGACGGCGCGCGGCTCGACGCGGGCGCCTTCGTCGCCGGGCTCGAGTACGCCGCGGACATCGAGGCGAACGTGCTCGGCAAGCCGAGCAACGCGTATTTCGCGGCTGCGCTCGAGGCGCTCGACGCGGAGCCCGGCCTGACGTGGATGATCGGCGACGATCTCGAGAACGACATCGTGGGGGCCCAGAAGCACGGCATGAAGACGCTCCTCGTCCGCACCGGCAAGTTCCGGCCCGACGAGGTCGAGCGCTCGTCGGTGCAGCCCGACGGCATCGTCTCGTCGATTGCGCAGGTCCCCGACTGGCTGGAGCAGAACCCTTAGAGCCTCTATTGAAGATCGGAGTCGACCTGATCGAGATCGAGCGGGTGCGGCGCGCGCTCGCGCGTCACGGCGAGAGCTTCAAGGAGCGCTGCTTCACGGAGGCGGAGCGCGCGTACTGCGACTCGAAGCCGAACCCGCCGCAGCACTACGCGGGCCGGTTCGCCGCGAAGGAGGCGGTCGGCAAGGCGCTCGGCTGCGGCGTCCACTTCACGTGGAAGGAGATCGAGGTGCGCGGCCGGCCGAAGCCGGGCGTGTACCTGAGCGGCCGCACCGCGCGCTTCGCCGAGAAGATCGGAGCGGCGAGGATCGAGCTGTCGATGACGCACGCGCGCGAGCTCGCCGCGGCGGTCGCGGTGGTCGTCGAGTGAGTCGGCGGCGTAGGCTCGACGGAGCCGCCCAATGAGGTGGGAGCCTCGTCTCACGGCGGAGGAGACGCGGCTCGCCGTGGAGGCGCATCAGGGACCACTCGAGGAGCTGATGGAGCGGGCGGGCGCCGCCGTCG
>JABFWJ010000210.1 GCA_013362295.1 Thermoleophilia bacterium | reverse complement strand
TCTCGAGCTCCGGCAGTGTAGGGGTGCGCGTCAGCACCTCGACGCCGCGGCTCGTCACGAGCACGGTGTCCTCGGACTTGCCACCGCCGGTGACCGACGGGTTGAACGCGACGGCGCACATCGGCGGCAGCACGGTCGTATCGCCCGGCACGGCGAAGACCTCCCGGCCCTTGTATCCGGTGAGCCCGCCTTGGTGATGGCGCCGCCATTCATCCGGCAGCCCGAGCGAGCCGTAGGTGCGGACGATCGTTTCGAAGAGCTCGCCGAGAGTCCGTCCGGGCCGCGCCTCAGCGAGCACTGCGGCGTCCACTTCGGCGGCGGCCCTGACCGCGCGCTCGAGTTCCGGCAGCGGTGCGCCGAACGAGACGACTCGCGTCATCGAGCTGTAGAGCCCATCGCGCTCGGCCGTGAACGCGAGCAGCGCGAACCGCCCGAGGAGCGCATCGGTCGGCAGCGGATGGCGATGAACGGGCGCGCGCGACTCGCCGCCCACGAGTACGACCGGGGTCGTGAACCCGAGGGCGTAGAGGGCTCCGGCGATGGCCCCCGCCACGTCGAGCTCGCGCTGCTCGGGCCGGAGCTCGCCGAGTAGCTCGACGAGGGCCCCGGCCGCATCGGCCGCGGCCCGCCGGTACCGGTCCACCTCCTCCGGGCCTAGCTCCAAGCGCAGACCCTGCAAGTGTTGACTCAACACAAAGTCCGGCAGCGGCTCGAACCACGCGTAGGGCCTGGGCTCGTAGCCGAGCTCCTCCCAGCGCTCCTCCGCCTCGATGCGCGGGCGCTCGATGTCCTGGTACCAGACCCGCGCCACGTCCGGTGTCACCTCGACCGTGTACGGCGACGTTCCTGCCGAGACCGGCCGGCCGCGGCCGCAGAGCAGCCAGCGCACGTCGGCGGGGTCGTTCGTCGCGAACGGCCCCGCCGCCTCGAACGCCGCCGAGCGCTTGCGCTCGGCCTCCGGATGTTCGGTCACACCAGGCCGCGTGCCTTGTCGATCTCGTACGCCGCCGTGATCAGGCCGATGTGGCTGAACGCCTGCGGGAAGTTGCCCAGCTGCTCTCCGGTCTCTGTCTCGATCTCCTCGGCGAGGAGTCCGAGGTCGTTCGCGTAGCCGGCGAGCTGGTCGAACAGCTGCTCCGCCCGCTCGACCTCGCCCGCCTGGGCGAGGCACGACACGAGCCAGAACGAGCAGATGACGAACGTTCCCTCCTCCCCCGTCAGCCCGTCGGCGTTGAGCCCTTCCTCGTTGCGATAGCGAAGGACGAGCCCGTCCTCGGTCAGGTCGCGTGCGATCGCCTCGATCGTCGAGCGCATCCGCTCGTCGGTCGCTGGCAGGAAGCCGACGATCGGCATCAGCAGCTGCGCCGCGTCGAGCTCGTCGGAGCCGAACGACTGCGTGTACGCCTGCCGCTCCTCGCTCCAGCCTCGTTCGAGGATCGTCGCGCGGATCTCGTCCCGGGCCGCCGTCCAGTCGTCCTCCTTCGCGAATTCGCCGAGCGCCGGCGCGAGCTTCACGGCCCGGTCGAGCGCGACCCAGCACAGCACCTTCGACGAGAGATGGTGTCGCGGCTCGCCGCGCATCTCCCACATGCCCGCATCCGTCTCGTGCCAGCGCGTGGCGGCGGCGTCGGCGAGATACGCGACGAACTCCTGAATTTCGGGATGCAGCTCGCCGAGCTGCTCGCGGTAGATGTGCAGCGCGCTGAGCAACTCGCCGTAGACGTCGAGCTGCGTCTGCCCCCAGGCGCCGTTCCCCACGCGCACGGGCCGCGAATCGCGCCACCCGCGCAGGTGTGGCAGCTCGCGCTCGCTGAGGTCGTGCTCGCCGCCGATCCCGTACATGATCTGGAGCGATGCGCCGCCCCCTGCGGAGCTCGTCATGAAGGACACGAACTCCTCCGCCTCGTCGCTGCAGCTGCCGATGTAGAGCGCCTCGAGGGTCAGGCTCGCATCGCGGATCCACGAGTAGCGATAGTCCCAGTTGCGCTCGCCGCCCACGGTCTCCGGGAGCGAGGTCGTCGGCGCCGCGACGATCGCGCCGGTCGGGCGGTATGTGAGGCCCTTGAGCACGCGCGAGCTCATCCGCACGAGATCGCGGTGCGGTCCGTCGTAGATGTCGTGATCGCCTTCCCACGAAAGCCACGCCGCGCCGCTGTCGGCGATGCGTGCTGCGACGTCCTGCGGCGCGGTCGGCGTCGGGACGTCCTTCGCCTCGGTCGGAGCCCAGCGCAGCGCGAAGCCGACCTTCTCCCCAGCGGAGACGATGAACCGCGCATGCATCGTCACGGCGTCGATCTCGACCGGCACGCCCGCGCGCACGGTGATGCGGTTCGGCCCGCCGAAGGTGCGCCCGCCGTCTCCTTCCTTGCGGAAGAGCGGGCGCACGAGGCCGTACTCGCTGCGCGGGGCGAGCTCGACGAGCAGCTCGACCTCGCCTGCGACGCCTTCCACGCTTCGGAGCAGCTCGTGCGGCGCATCGAAGCCGAGGTCGTGGCGCCGCTGGCCCTGGGCGAACACCAGCGCGTCCGTCAGGCGGACCGTCCCCGTGTCCGTCGTGAAGGTCGTCTCGACGACGAGCGAGCCGGGCAGGTAGCGCCGTTCGCTCGTGAACGCACCCGCCGGTCGGATCGACCAGTGCCCAGCGTCGGGGTCGAGGATGCGCGCGAAGACCGACTCGCTGTCGTAGCGCGGGAGGCAGAGCCAGTCGATCGATCCCTCGCGCGAGACGAGCGCCGCGGTGTTGCAGTCCGCGAGCAGGCCGTAGTCCGCGATCGGAGTCGACATCGACGCATCCTCCCGTGCAGCGGTGCTAGATGTCGTTGCGGCCATTCGAAGCCACCTCCACGTAGACCTTGATCGCGTCCCGGTCCTCGGTGAGGCGCCGGATCATCTCGTCGTAGTTCTCCAGGCCGTAGACAGGCGTCGTGAGCAGCTTCGACAACCATCCCGGGAAGACCGCCTCCGCCTTGATCAGATCGTCGACCCCGCTCCTGAAGTCGGCCGGCGCCGCGTTGACCGTCCCGACCATCACCTTGTTGCCGAGCACGAAGCTCTGATTGATCCGGTCCGAGTTGATCTCGGCCGTGCGGTTCCCGCCGGTGATCGAGGCGAGCACGAGCACGCCGTTCTTGCCGAGCACCTCCGCGGCCTCCCACACGATCGGACTGAAGCCGGTCGCGTCGAACATGAGGTCGAACGGCCCGTACTCCGCGCTCGCCTCCGCAAGCGTCGCATCCCGCGAGGAGACGTAGGTCCCGCCGAGCTCCTCGATCAGATCGGCATTGCGGTAGGGCCGCTGCGGCAGGGAGTAGACCGTCAGCTCGAGCCCGCGGAGCCGGGCGACGAGCGCCGCCAGCAGGCCGACGGTGCCCGAGCCGAGCACGCACGCACGGGCCGGATCCCAGACCTTCAGCCGCCGCTGGATCTCGTAAGCGTGGTTGATGCCCTTCTCAGCGACGGTCGTCGGCTCGAGCAGAACGCCCACGTCGGCGAGCGTCGCGGGCAGCGGGAACACGTACTGGTGATCCTCGACGTAGTACTCGGTCAGGTAGCCGTGCAGGAGGTTGATCCCGCGCTCGTAGTACACGTCGTCGGTGGTGAAGTCCTGCAGTCCGATCTTCCCGTAGATCGACGTTCCCGGCCGCCGCACGCTCGCGACGACGAGCGTCCCCGGACTGATCGTCGACGGCACGGCGGGCCCGACCTCGACGACCTTCCCGAAGCTCTCGTGGCCGGTGACGAGATACTCGTCGCCCGGCGGCGCGGCGCCGTACTCGGCGGCGTTGATCTCCTTGTCGGTGCCGTCGACGCCGACGCGCAGCACCTTGACCTTGACGCCGCGCCCATCGGGGATGTCGGTGACGTGCGGTTCCGGAATCTCGCGGAGATGGATCGAGTCCGGCTGTCCTGGATGTACGGCGATGGCTTTCATGCTGCGTCTGTCTCACCGCCGCCGGTGCCGTTACACGGTCACGCGTTCCAGTGGCGGAACGCCGTCAGCAGCGCGGCGGCGGCCTCGTCGGGCACGTCCTCCGGACGCAGTCGGCCGGTCAGCTCGATCGTCGCCCGTAACTGCTCGAGGTAGATCGAGCAGCCGGTGCAGCCTGCCAGGTGCTCTTCGACGCGCGTCTTCTCTGCGGGGGCGAGCGCGCCCTCAATGTAGTCGGAGACGAGCTCGACGAGCTGAGCGCAGGTGAGATCCTCGGACGACGCCATCGACGTTCGGTCTACGACGGGCCGCGGACATTACACGTGTCGTGGGCCGCCGGCGCGCGGCCCACGACACGAGGTGCGATCACGTGGTGCCCGCCGGCTCCTTCTGCGGCTGCGGCACGATCCTGATGTACGGCCGTGGCGACTCCCAGCCCTCGGGATACTTCTGCCGTGCCTCGTCGTCCGAAACCGACCCGGCGATGATCACGTCGTCGCCCTGCTGCCAGTTGACGGGGGTGGCGACCTTGTGCTCGGCCGTCAGCTGCAGCGAGTCGATCACGCGCAGGACCTCGTCGAAGTTCCGGCCCGTCGTCATCGGATAGACGAGGATCAACTTCACCTTCTTGTCCGGTCCGATCACGAACACGTTCCGCACGGTCTGGTTGTCCGCGGGTGTGCGCGTCGCGGCGTCGCCCGACGTGCTCGCCGGCAGCATCCCGTACAGCTTCGAGACCTCGAAGCTCTCGTCGCCGATGATCGGATAGTCCGGTGCGGCCCCCTGGGTCTCGGCGATGTCCTGCATCCAGCGCTCGTGGCTCTCCACGCCGTCGACCGAGAGCCCGATGATCTTCACGTTCCGGCGCTCGAACTCGGGCGCGATCTTCGCCATGTACCCGAGCTCCGTCGTGCACACCGGCGTGAAGTCCTTCGGATGCGAGAACAAGACCGCCCAGGAATCGCCGATCCAGTCGTGGAAGCGAATCGTCCCTTCCGTCGTCTCGGCCTCGAAATCCGGCGCGGTGTCGCCGATCGTTATGCCCATCCAGTCCTCCTTCTTTGCATGACCAGCCCCCACGACCTTACTCCTCCGGGTCAATCCGGGAGAAGCGGCACCGTGAAGCCCGGGTCGCGGCCGAGGAGCACGGCGCGCGTGACGGCGGTCGAGCCGAAGCGCTCGCGCACTTCGTCCAGCGCCCGATCGAGCGCATCGTGGCTGCGGCGCTCGAAGGGCAGCACGAGCTGGGCCGGCACGTCGTTCTCCAGGTTCGCGACGGCGACGCCGACGAGCGTGAGGCCGCGCAACTCGATCAGAGGGGTTGCCTCGGCGAGGAGCCCGCGAGCGGTTGCCAGGATCGTCTCGGTGTGCGCGGTCGCGAACGGCATCGTGTGCGACCGCGACGCGCGCGCGAAGTCGTCGAAGCGCAGGCGCAGCACGACGGTCCGTCCGATGCGATGCGCGGCCCGCATCCGCCGCGTGACGCGGTCCACGAGCCCGACGAGCACTGCGTCGACAGCCTCGCGCGTCTTCGGCCGGCGCCCGAGCGCGCACTGCGAGCCGATCGATCCCCGGCGCCGGCGCGCCTGCACCGGCCGCGAGTCGCGGTTGTGCGCGAGGGCGTGCAGCTGCCGCCCGGCGGCGCGCCCGACGAGCGACACGAGCAGAGGCTCGTCGAGGTCCGCGACCTCGCCGACCGTCGTGATTCCCCACGACCGGAGTTTGTTCGCGGTCACCGGCCCGACGCCCCAGAGGCGCTCGACCGCGAGGGGATGGAGGAACGCGAGCTCGCGCTCCGGCGGGACGACGAGCAGGCCGTCGGGCTTCGCCACGCCGCTCGCGACCTTCGCCAGGAACTTCGTCCTCGCGACGCCGACCGTCAGCGGCAGGCCGACCTGCTCCAGGACGGCGCGCTTCAACCTGACGGCGATCTCGAGCGGCGAGCCGGCGAGCCGCTGCATCCCGCGCACGTCGAGGAACGCTTCGTCGATCGACAGGCCCTCGACGAGCGGCGTCGCATCCTCGAAGACGCGATATA
>JABFWJ010000265.1 GCA_013362295.1 Thermoleophilia bacterium | reverse complement strand
TGGATGGATGGGCGATCCCGACGCGCGCCGGCGCGGATTTTCCCCGCCGGCGCGCGTCTGGGTGGCTGCTACATGTGGACCATGCCGGCCACGAGCTGGCCGCGCACGATCCCGTTGGGGAACTTCGCGTTGTGGACGTTGACGTAGAAGGCGTTCGGATTCGATTCGACAGCCTCGATCTGCTTCTTCGGCGCCGAGGTGCAGCCCTTCGCCTTGAACGTCTTGCCGAGTGCGATGAAGACCGGCCCGCTGACACCGGCGCGTCCCTTGTGGATATGCGCGGCGAACGGCTTCGAGACCCCTGCCAGCTGGAACGTCCAGCACACCTGGCCCGGGCCCGACTTGAGGTTGAGATTCACGATTCCGTGCGCCGCCGGCGGGCCCTTCGGCACCTCGTTCTTCCCGAGCAGCGTGGCGCCGAGCTCCGGATGCATGGCCCGCGGGAGCGCAAGCGCCGCGGGCGCGAGCACGGCAGCGGCGGCGATGCACACGATCAGTCGTCTCATGAGACCCTCCTGGTTGTCGATGGCGCGTGCAGGCGATTGTGGTCGGCGCACGGGCTCGCAGACCGCGCCGTAAGAAAGATGTAAGAACCGCTAAGACCGTTACAACCTCTGCGGCCCTACGGTGGATGCGTGCTCGTGCTCGTCGGCATCGGCCTCGTCGCGGGTGTGATCACCGCCGTCTCGCCGTGCATCCTTCCGGTGCTTCCGATCGTGCTGACCGCAGGCGCCGGCGAAGGCGGCCTGCGCCGGCCGGTTCTGATCATCGGCGGGCTCGTGGCGAGCTTCACCGTCTTCACGCTCTCGGCTGCTTCGATCCTCTCCGCGCTCGGCCTGCCGCAGGATTTCCTCCGCAACGCCGCGATCGTGCTGCTCTTCGTGCTCGCCGGATCGCTCCTGTCGAAGCGCTTCGCATTCCTCGTCGAGCGCCCATTCGCCTTCTTGACCCGCCGGCGCGGGGGCCACCCGGCGAGCGGTTTCGTGCTCGGTCTCAGCCTCGGGCTCGTCTTCGTGCCCTGCGCAGGCCCGGTGCTCGCAACGATCACGGTGCTCGCGGCGAAGAGCCGGGTCGGCGTCGAGACGGTTGTGCTCACGCTCGCGTACGGCGTGGGATTCGGGGTGCCGATGCTGCTGATCGCGCTCGGCGGCCAGCGCGTCGCGCGGCGGCTGCGCGCGACCGGGCCGGGGTTCCGCCGCATCAGCGGCGTGGTGATCGCGGTGAGCGCGCTCGGCATCCTGTTCAACCTCCCGCAGACGCTGCAGACGCACCTGGGCGGCTACTCGTCGGCGCTCCAGTCGCACGTGGAGGACACGCAGCTCGCGCGCAGCCACCTGGCCGACCTCCGCGGCGGCGGCAACGCTTTTGCGGCGAGCAGCGCGGCGTCTGGGTCGGGCCTGCCGGTGCTCGGCAAGGCGCCGGACTTCGCCGGGATCGATTCGTGGCTGAACACGCCGGGCGACCGTCCGCTCACGCTGCGGCAACTCCGCGGCAAGGTGGTGCTCGTCGACTTCTGGACGTACTCCTGCATCAACTGCATCAGGACGCTGCCGCACCTACGCGCGTGGTACGCGGCGTACCACCGCGCGGGTCTCGAGATCGTCGGCGTCCACACACCTGAGTTCGCGTTCGAGCACGACCGCGCCAACGTCCGCGCGGCAACGCACGACCTGCACGTGACGTGGCCTGTGGCGCTCGACAACCGCTACAAGACGTGGGACGCGTACTCGAACGAGTACTGGCCCGCCGAGTACCTGATCGATCGCCTCGGCCGCGTGCGGCGGACGCACTTCGGCGAGGGCGAATACGGAGCGACCGAACGCGCGATTCGCTCGCTGCTGGCGGCGAACCGCGCCGCCGTTCCCGGAGCCCGTCACGTCGCCGACGCGACGCCGACCGAGATCGTGACGCCGGAGACGTACCTCGGCTACGTTCGCCTCGACCCGAGTCGTTACCGGGGCACGGCGATCCGGCCGCGTCGAGGCGCCGGCTACCGGTTCGCCGCTGTGATCGGCCGCGACGAGCTCTCGTACGGCGGGCGCTGGACGATCGGCGATCAGCGTGCCGTCGCCGGGCCGGGCGCGCGCCTCCGCCTGCGCTTCCACGCGCGCGACGTCTACCTCGTGCTCGGCGGCAACGGACGCGTCCGCGTTCTGGTCGACGGCCGCGCAACCCGCTCCGTCCACGTCGCCGGCGACCGCCTGTACACGCTCGTCAGGTCGTCGTCACTGCGTGACGGCCTGCTCGAGCTCCGCGTCGACCCCGGGGTCGACGCCTACGCCTTCACGTTCGGCTAGCCGGATGCCGCCGCTCCGCGACAATGAGCAGATGGCGCGGGTGCTGGTGGTCGACGACGAGCCGATCGTGCGCGACGTCGTCGCGCGGTACCTCGAGCGCGACGGCCACTCGATCGTGCAGGCCTCCGACGGCGAGACCGCCCGCGAGCTGCTCGAACGCGAGCAGCCGGCACTCGTCGTGCTCGACGTGATGCTCCCCGGACTCGACGGGCTCGCGCTGATGCGGTGGATCCGCGCACGCTTCGACGTGCCGGTGATCATGCTGACCGCGCGCGGCGACGAGTCCGATCGCATCGTCGGGCTCGAGCTGGGAGCGGACGACTACATGACGAAGCCCTTCTCGCCGCGCGAACTCGCGGCGCGCGTGCGCACCGTCCTGCGACGAGCGCCGCTCCTCGAGCGAGTCCCGGAACGGCTCGAGTTCGGCAGGATCGCGATCGACGCGGGCAACCGCGAGGCGACCCGCGACGGCGCCGCGCTGCGGCTCACGGCCAAGGAGTTCGATCTCCTCTGGTTCCTCGCTTCCAACCCGAACCGAGTCTTCTCACGCGAGCAGCTGATGGGCCGCGTGTGGGGCTACTCGGCCGCGGTCGACACCGGAACGGTCACGGTGCACATGCGCCGGTTGCGGGAGAAGGTCGAGGGCGACCCGTCGCGGCCGCGCCATCTCGAGACGGTCTGGGGCTCGGGCTACCGGTGGCGGCCGTGATCGAGGTCGCAATCGTCCTCGCACTGTCCACGCTGCTCGTCGGCATCGTCGCCGCGCTCGTCGTACGGCTCCTGCCGACCGTGCGGCTGCAGCTCACCGGCCTCACGGTCCTCGCAGTCTCCCTGCCGCTCGGGGCAGTGCTCGCGTCCGGCTGGGTGATGTTCCACATGCACGACGACGTCAAGATCCTCGCCGTCTCCGCTGCGTCCGCGCTCTCGGCGGTGATCGGCGCGCTGCTCGTCGCCCGCTGGATCGTCGGCCCGATCGACGAGCTCCGGCTGGCGTCCCGGCAACTGGCGACGGGCGACCTCGCGGCACGCGCGCCGCAGCTCGGCCGGCCCGCGGAGCTCGCCGAGCTTGCGACGTCCTTCAACGAGATGGCGGCGAACGTCGAGCGGATCTTCGATGCCCGCCGGCAGCTCGTCGCCTGGGCGAGTCACGATCTGCGCACCCCCGTCGCCGCGATCCAGGCGATGCTCGAAGCGCTGGAGGACGGTCTCGCCTCGCCCGAGGAGTACCTGCCGGTCGTCCGCGAGCAGGTGCAGGGCCTCTCGCTGCTGATCGACGATCTCTTCGAGCTCGCCTGCATCGACGCCGGCGCATTGACGCTTCATCTCCGGTCGACACGCGTCGGCGACATCGTCGAGACATGCCTGCGCGCCGTCGACGCCCAGGCGCGGGTGCAAGGCGTGCGGCTCGAGTCGCGCGTCGACGAAGCGACGCCGGAGATCAGCGCGGCGCCCGACAAGGTTGAACGCGTGCTGCTCAACCTGCTCACGAACGCTCTCCGTCACACGCCGTCGGACGGTTCGGTCGCGGTGATCGTGGAGCCGGCCGAGCAGAGCGTCCAGGTCGCCGTCGAGGACACCGGCACCGGCCTCGCGCCGGGCGGCGAGCTCAGGATCTTCGAGCGCTTTTGGAAGGCCGATGAGGCTCGGAGCCGCTCGGAAGGCGGCGGCGCCGGCCTCGGGCTTGCGATCGCGCGCGGCCTCGTCGAGGCGCACGGCGGAACGATCTGGGCCGAACCGCGCCCGGGCGGCGGCGCCCGCATCGTCTTCGCGCTGCCGCGCTAGCGCAGGACCGAATCTGATTCGGCGCAGCCGAACCAGATTCGAGCTCTCGTTCGCTTCCCGCATCGGCCGTGCCGCGATGACCTAGATTGGCGTGCGTGCGTGCGATCGTCGTCCGCGAGGGGGGTGGCCCGGAGGTTCTCCGGCTGGAGGAGACGCCGGACGCACAGCCGGGCAAGGGGAAGGTGCTCGTCCGTCTCGACGCCGCTGCCGTCAACCACTTCGACCTGACGCAGCGGCAGGCGCCGGCGGCAGTCGGAGCCTCGACGCCGTACACGCCCGGCGTCGACGGAGCAGGGACGCGGGCGGACACCGGCGAGCGCGTCATCGTCACGGGAGCGCGCGGCACGTACGCCGAGCTGATCGCTGCGCCGCTCGAGAACGTTTGGCCGATTCCGGACTCACTCGACAGCGCGCACGCCGCCGCCCTCGGTGTCGCCTACAAGACCGCCTGGGCGTCGCTCGCCGACGGCGAGCTGCGCAGCGGCGACACGCTGCTCGTGCAGGCCGGTTCGAGCGGGACTGGTCAGGCGGCGATCGACATCGGCCGCTACCTCGGCGCGACCGTCTACGCGACGGCGAGCGAGTCGAAGCATGAGCGTCTCCGCGACCTGGGCGCCGAGCCGCTCGCCTACGACGACGAACGCATCGACCGGCTCGGCGCGGCCGTTGTCTTCGATCCGGTCGGCGGCGCCGCATTCGAGCGCAGCCTGGCAGCGCTTGCTCCCAGCGGTCGGCTCGTCACCCCGGGAGCGGTCGACAGCCCGATCGTCTCGCTCGGCCTCTGGCCACTGATCGAGAAGCGGGCGCGCATCATCGGCACGGGCGCCGCCTCGGTGACGAAGGAGGACTTCGAGCTGCTGATCGAGCTCGCCGCGAAGGGTGAGCTGACTCCCGTGATCGACCGCGAGCTTCCGCTTGCCGAGGCGGCTGAGGCCCACCGGGCGATCGAGGGACGGGCAGTGTTCGGAAAGATCGTCCTCAGGCCGTAACGCCGATGCACCCGATGCGCGTGCTGCGCCCCGCCGAAGGCATCTATGCCTTCTACGACGGACGCACCGAGGGCTCTCGCTTCGCCGAGGGTCCGAACTGGGTCGACGACGGAGCGCTTGGGCTCGGGATCGCGAGCTACGCGATCGTGTCGGGCGGCGAGGCGGTCGTCTACGACACGCACGTCTCCGTCGAGCACGCGCGCTTCATCCGCACGGCCCTCGAGCACGAGGGCGTGCGGCGGTTCACGGTCGTGCTCAGTCACTGGCACCTCGACCATGTCGCCGGGACGGCCGCCTTCCAGGACTGCGACGTCGTTGCGTGCGAGCGAACGGCCGAGCTGCTCGCTCGTCTCAAGCCTGCGATCGAGCAGGGCACGCTCGAGGGACCGCCCCGGATCGAGCCGTTGATCCTGCCGTCGTCGGTCTTCCGCAATCGCCGGCGCCTCGCCGTCGGTCGGCTGGAGCTCGAGTTGATCCACGTGAACATCCACAGCGACGATGCGACCGTGATCTGGCTGGCCGCCCGGAGGCTGCTGCTCTGCGGCGACACGATGGAGGACACGATCACGTACGTCGACGAGCCGGAGGGTCTCGACGAGCACCTCGTCGATCTCGCGAAGCTGCGCGAGCTCGCGCCGGATCGCATCCTGCCCAATCACGGCGATCCGGACGTGATCGCGGCGGGCGGCTACACGCCCGGCCTGATCCGCGCGACGGAGCGGTACATCGCGACGCTCCTCCGCTCGCGAACAGAGCGGAGTCTGCGTGAGGCGAGCCTGCGCGAGCTGGTCGCCGACTCGCTCGCCGACGGGTCGATCCACTACTTCGCGCCCTACGAGGCCGTGCATCGCCGCAACCTCGAGACGATCCTCACCGGCGCGTCTTAGGGGAGCAGCCGCGCTCGGAGGCGCAGGATGCGC
>JABFWJ010000106.1 GCA_013362295.1 Thermoleophilia bacterium | reverse complement strand
CGTATGACCGGCGTAGGCTCGACGGAGCCGGCGAAATGAAGGTCCGGGTCCGCGAACCGATCGCGGACGCCGGAATCGACCTCCTGCGCGAGCGGTTCGACGTGGTGGTCGACACGAAGACGCCGATCGAGGAGATCGTCGGCGAGTACGACGCGCTGATCGTCCGCTCGGCGACGAAGGTCACCGCGGACGTCGTCGAGCGCGGGACGAAGCTGAAGGTGATCGGCCGGGCGGGAGTCGGCGTCGACAACGTCGACGTCGAGGCGGCGACGAGGCGCGGGATCGTGGTCGCGAACGCGCCCGAATCGAACATCGTCTCGGCCGCCGAGCACGCGGTCGGGCTCCTGCTCGCGCTCGCGCGGAACATCCCGCAGGCGCACACCGCGCTCGTCGAGGGCCGGTGGGAGCGCTCGAAGTGGGGTGGAGTCGAGCTCGCGGACAAGGTGCTCGGCGTGCTCGGCTTCGGCCGCATCGGCCGGCTGGTCGCGCGGCGCGCGCTCGGCCTGCAGATGAAGGTCGTTGCCTACGACCCCTTCGTCTCGGCCGAGCGGTTCCGTGAGCTCGGCGTCGACAGCGCGTCGTTCGACGAGGTCCTCGCGCGTGCCGACTTCCTGACGCTCCACCTGCCGCTGACGGACGAGACCCGCGGGGCGATCGATGCGGCGGCGATCGCGCGCATGCGGGACGGCGCGCGCATCATCAACGCCGCGCGGGGCGAGCTGGTGGACGAGGCAGCGCTCGTCGCAGCCCTCGAGTCGGGCAAGCTGGCGGGCGCCGCGATCGACGTGTTCTCGGCGGAGCCCTACGACGGCCCGCTGCTCCGCGCGCCGAACGTCGTCGTCACCCCCCACCTGGCCGCGTCGACCGACGAAGCGCAGGACCGCGCCGGCGTGATCGTCGCCGAGCAGGTCGCGGCCGCCCTCGGCGGCGGCCTCGTCACGAACGCCGTCAACATCCCGACGATCGGGGCCGAGGACCTCGAGGTGCTCGGGCCGTTCATCCCGCTCGCGGCGAAGCTCGGGCGACTCGCACTCCAGCTCGCCGGCGGAGACGTGCGCAGGATCGCGATCGAGGTCTACGGCGCGCTCGCCGAGCACGACACACGACTGCTCACCGTCGCCGCGCTCAACGGCGCCTTCCAGGGTCACACCGACCAGCCGGTGAACTATGTGAACGCACCCGTGGTCGCGGCCGACCGCGGGATCGAGGTGATCGAGGAGAAGCGCCGGTCGTCACGCGACTTCACGAACCTCGTCCGGGTCTCGGCGGACGGCGTGCGCGTCGCCGGAACGACGATCGGCACCGACAACCGCCACTGGCTCGTCTCGGCGCTCGGCTTCGAGCTGGACATGGAGCTGGCGCCGCGCATGGCGCTCCTGCTCTACGACGACGTTCCCGGCGTGATCGGCCGTATCGGCACGCTCTTCGGGGCCGCGGGCGTGAACATCGCGAACATGACCGTGTCGCGGAACCGCGAGGGCGGCAAGGCGCTGATGGCGCTCTCGATCGACTCGCCCGCCCCGCCGGAGCTGCTCGAGCAGCTTCGCGAGGGGATGGACGAGGCCTACGTGATCCAGGGCTGACGGCGAGATGATTAGGCCGCGCGCGGATTCAAGGCGCGGGCGACGGTCGCCGCGTCCGGAGCGACCTTGTCGACGATCTCGAAGTCGTCCTCGCGCGCGACGATCTGCTCGACCGCCGGCTCGTGGTGTCCCGGCGCGAGTAGGAACCGCGTCGGCTCAGACCGCACCTCCTCGTAGTCCTCGAGCTCGACGGTCATGCGGTCCGCGCAGCCCGGGTCGGCGCACTCGCAGATGAAATCGGTTTCTTCGGCGTCGAAGCGTGCCGCGGTCTTCGCGATCGCCTCGTTCACCTCGCGGAACGCAGCTTCGGTCCGCGCAATATCTGCGTCATCCATGTTCGTCTCCCGGACGGATACGGTTGTCGATGTGAACAACGCGCGAAGCCCGAAATCGGTCACGCGGTGACCCGGTGGCCCGAGCCCGTCGAGCGCGTCTCGGCGGTTTTGCGCGCGGCGGCCGTCGACGCGCGCATCGAGCAGTTCGGCGAGGAGACGCCGACCGCACGTGCCGCAGCCCGCGTGATCGGGTGCGAGCTCGACCAGATCGTCAAGTCGATCGTGCTCGTCTGCGACGGCGCGTACGTGCTCGCACTCGTGCCCGGCGACCGGAGAGCCGACGACGACGCCGTGCGGGCGGCCGTCGGCGCCGACATCGTCCGGGTTGCACGCTCCGACGAGGTGATTCACGCCACCGGATTCGAGCCCGGCGGTGTCGCGCCGTTCCCACAGCGCGCGATCACGCAGACGTTGATGGACCGCTCGTTCCTGAACCACGACGAGATCTGGATCGGGGCGGGAACGAGCGTGCACATGGCGTCGCTTCGGCCCCAGGAGCTGCTCCGGCTCACGAATGCGAAGACCGTCGAGCTCGGAGGGCGCGGGTAGAATCCGGGCGACCGAGGGGCCGAGCCAAAGGAGCGACGGTGCAGGAAACCGAGAAGATCTGGATGAACGGCGAGCTCGTCGACTGGGGCGACGCGAAGGTTCACGTCGGCGTGCACGGCCTGCACTACGGCTCGGGCGTCTTCGAAGGCATCCGCTGCTACGACACGCCGAAAGGTCCCGCCGTGTTCCGGCTCGGGGAGCACATGCAGCGCCTGCACAACTCCGCGCGGCACCTCTACAAGCAGATCCCGTATTCGGTCGAGGAGCTCAAGGCCGCGACGAACTAGGTCGTCGCCGCGAACGGGCTCCCCGAGTGCTACATCCGGCCGATCGCGTTCTACGGCTACGGCCAGCTCGGGGTCGCGGCCCGGAGCAACCCCGTCGAGACCGTGATCATGAGCTGGCCCTGGGGCTCGTACCTCGGCGAAGAGGGCCTGACGAACGGCATCCGCGCGAAGATCTCCTCCTGGCAGCGGATCCCGCCGAACGTCGTCCCGCACGTCTCGAAGGCGACGGGCGTGTATCTCAACTCGATGCTGGCCGTCACCGAGGCGAACAACGCCGGGTACGAGGAGGCGATCCTGCTCACGCCGGAGGGAACCGTCGCTGACGGCTCCGGCGAGAACATCTTCGTCGTGCGCGACGGTGTGATCTACACGCCGGACCTCGCGACCGGCATCCTGCCCGGGATCACGCGCGACACGGTCACCCAGATCGCGCAGGACCTCGGTTACACGCTGGTCGAGAAGGCGATCATCCGGTCGGACCTCTACCTCGCCGACGAGGTGTTCATGTGCGGTACCGCCGCGGAGGTGACCCCGCTCCGCTCGATCGACGACCACGAGATCGGCGTGGGAGACGTGACGAGGGCGATCCAGTCGGCGTATCTCGACACCGTCCGCGGCAAGAGCGAGCGGTGGTCGCAGTGGCTCGACCACGTACCGCAGCTCGCCCGCAGTTGAGCGTCGACACCCGGATCAAGCTCAGCGCTCCCTGGATCGACGAGCGCGACGAGGAGCTGGTGCTCGAGGTGCTGCGCTCCGGCGCGCTCTCGCTCGGCCCGACCGGTCCCCGCTTCGAGGCGCTGCTGGCGGAGCGCGTGGATGCTCCATACTGCGCGGCCGTCTCGTCCGGTACTGCAGGGCTGCATCTCTGCATGCGGCTCGCAGGGGTCGGGCCCGGAGACGAGGTGATCACCTCGCCGTACTCGTTCGTCGCCTCGGCCAACTGCGCGATCTACGAGGGTGCCGTCCCGGTGTTCGCGGACATCGATCCGCGCACGTACAACCTCGACCCGGACGCGGTCGCGGCGGCGATCACCCCGCGCACCAAGGCGATCCTCGCCGTCGACATCTTCGGGTACCCGGCGGAATACGACGCGCTCGTGCCGATCTGCGAGGACAACGGGATCGCGCTGATCGAGGACGCCTGCGAGGCACTCGGCGCGGCCTACAAGGGTCGGCGGCTCGGCTCGCTCCCGCACCCGGCGGTGTTCGCGTTCTACCCGAACAAGCAGGTGACGACGGGTGAGGGCGGTGCAGTGACGACGCACGCCGAGGAGGAGCACGAGCTGATCGTGTCGCTCCGCAACCAGGGGCGGCTCGAGACGTCGAGCTGGCTGCAGCACGGATTCCTCGGTTACAACTATCGCCTCGACGATCTCTCCGCGGCGCTCGGCATCGGCCAACTCGAGAAGTTCGACCGCATCCTCGATGCGCGGCGCGCGGTCGCAGCACGCTACGAGGAGCTGCTCGCGAGCGTCGACGTCGAGACGCCGATTGCGGACGACGAGGATCACGTGCGCTCGTGGTTCGTCTACGTCGTCAAGCTCCCGGAGAGCGTCGACCGCAATGCGATGATGACCGCCCTCGGCGACGACGGCATCGCGACCGCGCCGTACCTGCCCTCGATCCACCTCCAGTCGTACATGCGGGCGCGCTACGGCTTCCGCGAGGGGATGCTCCCGGTGAGCGAGGACTGCAGTGCGCGCACGATGGCGCTCCCCTTCCACGCCCGCCTCGACCGCGGCGACCAGGAACGCGTCGTGGACGCCTTGCGCGCGGCGCTCGAGCGAAGTTCGTGAATCTCTCCGAATCTGATTCGGCGCAGCCGAACTAGATTCGAGCTTTTCGGTGCTCCGTAAGATGCCGCCATGGCAGAGGCGCGGATGATCCCGCTCGGGTTCGGCAAGTACGTCCGTTCGGATCGCATCTACGCCGTCGAGCCCATCCGCGACGAGCGCGGCTCCGGCACGCGCACGAGGGTCTGGGTCGAAGGCATCGCCGAGCCGGTCGTCGCCTCGCGCACCGAGCGCGCGATCCTCGCCGACATGGGCACGATCCCGCGCCGGGGCCGGCCCGCGCCGCAGGACGAGAACCTCTTCTAACAATGCGCGCAATCTGCAGGCTCGAGCCGGCCGATGCGGCCGAGCTCACCGCACGGCGGCGCCGAAACAGGGAACGGCTCGTTGGCGATTGACCCGCTCCACACCGGCGAGCGCAAGAGCCTTTTTCAGCGCATGCGCGTCGACACGCGGCCGTTGCGGCGCCGCGACTACCGCAACCTCTGGGTCGGGCAGGCGGTCTCGACGATCGGGGGCGAGATCGGGACGGTCGCCGTGCCGTACCAGGTCTACACGCTCACCCATTCGACGGCGCTCGTCGGCCTGCTCGGTCTCGCATCGCTCGTTCCGCTGCTCGTGGTGCCGCTCGTCGGCGGTGCGATCGCGGACGCGGCCGACCGTCGCTCGGTCCTGCTGCGCACCGAGACCGGCATGGCGATCACCGCCGCGCTGTTCCTCGGCAATTCGCTGCTCGCGCACCCGCGCGTCTGGGCGCTGTTCGTCCTGCAAAGCCTTGCGGTTGCGATCTTCAGCCTCGGCCGCCCGGCCCTGAGCTCGCTCACGCCGAGGCTCGTGCCCGAGGAGGAGATCGCTGCCGCGACGGCACTCTCGGGCGTTTACAGCTCGCTGGCCGCCGTCGGCGGCCCGGCGGTCGGCGGCATCCTGATCGCCGCCGCCGGCGTGCCGTGGACCTTCGGGATCGATCTCGCGACGTACGCCGCGTCGTTCGTCGTCATCTGGCTGCTGCCGAAGCTGCCGCCGGTCGAAGACGCAAACCGGCCGAGCCTGCGCTCGATCCTCGACGGCTTCCGCTTCCTGAAGGGACGCCAGCCGCTGATCGGGATCTTCGCCGTCGACACGAGCGCGATGGTGTTCGGGATGCCGACAGCGCTGTTTCCCGCGCTCGCCCTGAACCACCTGCACGGCGACGCCTCGACGGTCGGCTACCTCTACGCCGCGCCGTACGCGGGTGCGCTCGCCGGGTCGCTCTTCTCCGGCTGGACGTCGCACGTGCGGCGCATGGGGCTGGGTGTGACCGTCGCGGCGTGCGCATGGGGCGGGGCGATCGCGGCGTTCGGCTTCACGACCTCGCTGTGGCCGGCCTTGTTCTTCCTCGCCGTCGCGGGCGGCGCCGACTTCTTCAGCGCCGTGCTCCGCAGCACGATGCTGATGCGCGCGACGCCGCCCCAACTCCTCGGCCGGCTGCAGGGGATCGAG
>JABFWJ010000070.1 GCA_013362295.1 Thermoleophilia bacterium | reverse complement strand
AGGTCCTCGTGCCTGATCACGGCCGCGTTGCGTCCGGGCGCCCACGGCTGCGGCGAGAGCACCTTGAGCGTGTGGTGGCCGTGCGGCGCCCGCGACGGATCGACGAGCGTCGGCGTGCCGCAGAGCAGCCAGCCGCCGTCCTGCACGCGGCCGGCCTTCGTGTCGCGTACCGCCTGCACCAGGTCGTCCGGCCACGCTGCGAGACCCGCCGATACCGCCTCACGCTCGCCGTCGTGTGCGCGGAAGCGCGGCGGCTCCGTCGTGACGTAGTACTGCGCGGCAACAGAGATCCCCGGGTCGAACGTGTCGATCCCGTAGAGGAACTCCTCGCCCCACGCCTCCGCGGGCGCCATCTCGACGAGCGCCTTCACGTGAATCGACGACAGGACCGCGCGCCGCGCGAGCCAGCGCTCGCCGTCCGCGGTCTCCACCCCTGTGCAGCGGCCGTTCTCGAGGACGAGACCGGTGACGAGCCTCTCCGTCACGACTCGGCCGCCGTGCTCCTCGATGCAGCGCACGAGTGCGCGGGGCAGCTCGCCCGAGCCGCCGACCGGCAGGATCCACGACTGCGCCTGCCGGCCGGCGAGAATCGAGATCGCGTTCAGGCCGGTGCCGTACGCGTCCACCGGCTGCAGCGTCTGGAACGCCTGCCAGAGCATGTACGCGCGCACGTGCGGGTCCTCGTACTCGTACCCGACCACGTCGTACGCGGAGAGGAGCAGGCGGCGCTGCCAGATCTGCGAGACGGCGTCGCGGAGCGCCGGCGCATAGCCGACGGGATTGAACCGGTACGCGCTCACGGCCGGCTTGATCTCGTCGTACTCGCGCAGCAACCGTCTGTAGGAGTCGGCATCGCGCCGCGAGAAGCGCGCGAGCTCGTCGCACGTTCGGTCGAGGTCGAGCCAATGCGTGAACGACTCGCCGTCCGGAAACACGACGTGCGCGACCGGGTCGGGCGAGATGTAGCGCAGCCCGTAGTCCGCTTTCAGCCCGAGCTCGTCGTCGCGCAGCACGGGGTTCGGCTGGATCAGCGTGTGCCCCGTCGAGCAGGAGTCGATCAGGTAGCCGGGCAGAAGCAGCTCCTCGCTCGCGGCACCTCCGCCCGCCTCGCACCGCGCGTCGAGCACGAGCACCTCCAGTCCCGCCTTCGCGAGGTACGCGGCGGTGACGAGGCTGTTGTGCCCTCCGCCCGCGACGACGACGTCGACCGTCTCACTCATTCACGCCTCCCCCTTCCGGTGCAGCACATGCCAGATCTTCTCCTCGGTGAACGGCGGATCGACCCACTCTCCGACCGCGTCGGCGACGGCGTTCGCGACTGCGGCGAGTGCGCCGATCGTCCCGCCCTCTCCGATCCCCTTGGCGCCGAGCGGGTTGAACGGCGACGGCGTCTCCACGAACGCGGTCCTGATCTCCGGCACTTCCGCCGCCGTCGGCAGCGAGTAGTCGAGCAGCGATGCGCTGCGCAGCTGCCCGACCTCGTCGTACACCGCCTCCTCCGTCAGACACTCGCCGAGCGCCTGTGCGATCCCGCCCACGACCTGCCCCTCGGCGAGCAGCGGGTTGACGATCGTGCCGGCGTCGTCGATGGCGGCGATCCGGCGGACGATCACCTTGCCGGTCGCGCGGTCGACGGCGGCGACCGCCGCGTAGCAGCCCGACGAGAACACGAGCGGGGAGGTGAAGCGCGCCGACCCGTTCAACCCCAGCTCCTCGCCCGGCGGAAGCCGGCCCGGGTCGTACGCTGCGGCCGCGATCTGCCGCAGCTCGGCGGTCTCGAGCGCCTCGCCGAGACGGTCGATCTTCGCCCGCAGGTCGCGACAGGCGAGCAGCAGCGCGGAGCCGCCCATCGCGACCGAGCGACTCGCAAACGTGCCGACGCCGCGCGGGGTCGACGCCGTGTCGCCGAAGCGCACGGTCACGTCGTCCGGGTCGACGCCGAGCTCGTCGCAGACGATCTGCGTGAACGTCGTCGCGTGACCCTGGCCGTGCGGGCTCGTCCCGCTGGCGGCGACGACGCGGCCGCTCGGCTCGACCGTCACCTCGGCGCTCTCCCACATGCCGCCTGCTCGCTCGACGTACAGCGCGACGCCGTACCCCGTCCCGTCGGCGCGCTCCGGCGGGACGAGCTCGAGGGCCCGGTCGAGGCAGCGCTCGTAATCGCCGGAGTCGTACGTCCAGCCGAGCGGCGTCTCGTAGGGAAAGGCGTCGGCGGGAACCAGGTTGCGCCGCCGCAGCTCGACGCGATCGAGACCCAGCTCGCGCGCCGCCGCGTCGACCGTCGCCTCGAGGAGGAGCGCCGCCTCGGGGCGACCGGCGCCGCGATACGGGCCGGTCGGCACCTTGTTCGTGCGCGCCCCGACCACTTCCACCGCAGCCGCCGGAATCCGGTAGCAGCCGCAGAGGAGCAGAGCCGTCGTGTGCGCCGCGACAGGAGTGGTCGGCAAGAGGTAGCCGCCGAGGTCGGCGAAGATCGTCGCGCGCACCGCGAGGAAGCGTCCGTCGGCTGCGACCGCGAGCTCGACGTCCGCCTCGACGCCGCGGCCCTGGTAGGCGGCGAGGAAGTTCTCGAGCCGGTCCTCGGCCCACTTGACGGGCCGTCCGAGCCGCTTCGCCGCCAGCGCGGTCGCGACCCACTCCGGCGCGACGACGCCTTTCGAGCCGAAGGCGCCTCCGACGTCCGGCACGATGATCCGAAGCCGGTCGTCCGGCCGCTTCAGGGTGTGCGCGAGCCCCGCGCGCGGCCGGTGCGGGTCCTGCGCCGACAGGTACATGGTCAGCAGATCGGTGCCGGGGTCGTAGTCGGCGATCGCGCCGCGCGCCTCGATCGGGGTCGCGACGACGCGGGGGATCGCGATCGTCGTCCGCACGACGTGGTCGGCGGCCGCGAACGCGCCGTCGACGTCGCCCGCGCTGCGCGCAAAGCGCATCAGCGTCTCCGGCGACGTGCGCGCTTCGAGCACAGGCTCGAGCGGCTCGTAATCGACCTCGACCAGCTCGGCGTGGTCCTCGGCGAGCGCCCGCGACTCGGCGACGACGATCGCCACCGGCTGCCCGACGTACTGCACCTCGTCGCGCGCGAGCACCGGATGAGCGCCGTCCATCAGCTCGACGCCCTCGACGCGGTTGACCGGCAGCTCGCGCACGTCCCCGGCTACGTCGTCGGCGGTCAGCACCACGAGCGCGCCGTCCGCGGGCTTGCGGACCCCCCGGATGCGCGCGTGCGCGTGCGGGCTGCGCACGAACGCGGCGTGCGCGAGACGCGGCAACTCGACGTCGTCGAGGTAGCGCCCGAGCCCGCGCAGAAGCCGCTCGTCCTCGAGCCGCCGGAGCGGCGTTCCCACGAGGGTGCGAGCGAGTGCGACGTTCATGCGGCGACCAGCGGCTCGAACGGGATCCCGTGCAGGCATTCGGCGCCGTCGTCGCGCACGACCGTGAGCGCCCCGAGTTGGATGCCCATTCGCTCGTCCGGCGTGATCGGATTCGGCTGGATGACGATCGCGGTGTCCCGCTCGATCGTGCGCCCCGGCGGCGGCGCGGGCGCGCCCTTCGTCCAGTAGGCGACGCACGAGCGGTCGACGAGCGGCGGCGTGTAGTCGGTGCCGTACGCGTGGATCAGGTCGTCGTAGATCGCGAGCCCGTGCTCGCCGATCACGGAGGCATTGCGGATCGCGTCACCCTCGGTCGAGCCCGCATGCATCCCAGCCGCGACGCGGTCGTACGCGTCCTTCGCCACGTCGAACAGCTCCTGCCACTCGGTGGTCGGATCCGCCCGCACGAACACCGGCCGGTGCACCTGCCCGGAGTAGCCGTCGAGCGACGCGCTGAACTCGGTCAGGATCACGTCACCGCGCTCGAGTGCGCGCGTCGTCGGGTTCTGCGCGGGCAGGCAGCCGTTCGGCGCGTCCATCGGCATCGAGCGCAGGAAGGTGATGCGGACCTGGCCGCCGCGGCGCCGGTACGCGTCCTCGACGATCGCCACGAGCTCCACCTCGGTCCGCCCCGGCTTCGCCTCGCGCTGCAGCGCCAGGATCGCCAAGTCCGAGAGCTCGGCGGCGCCGCGTAGCCGGTCGATCTCCTCCTCCGACTTGACGAGCCGCAGCGCGCCGAACTCGCGCGTCACGTCGACGGTGTCGAACTCGCTCAGGTGCTGGTAGTGCGCGTACGGCATCCCGATCCCCCACGTCGCGTTGACGCCGACGAGACCGACGATGTGCGCGCCGAGCCCGCGCAGGCGCGCCGCGACCGTCGCGCCGGGGTCGTAGCCGCCCCACTCGACGTTCGGCACGTCGCTGATCTCGCGCGCGTTCGGCACGTGGTTGGCGAGGCCGACGTAGAGCGTCGCGTCGCCCTGCCGCGGCACGACGAGGTAGCAGTGGTGCATGTCGAGGTACTGCGAGAGCCAGAACGGGTTGACGTTGTTGTGGCGGTTGACGCCGGAGTTCCCGAAGAGCACGAGCGCGTCGAGACCCCGCTCGTCCATCAGACCACGCGCGAGCTCGTAGCGCCGCACCATCTCCGCCGGCGAGAACGTCAACCGAGCTGCTCCTTCAGCCAGTCGGCCGTCAGCGGCCGGTACTTGTACGGGATGTTGTTGCAGACGTGGTTGCCCTCGTCGTAGAGGACGAACTCGCCGCGCGGCGCCTCGTCGGCGATGCGCTTCGTCTGCTCCCACGGGATCAGGCGGTCGAGGCGGCCGGTGATGCAGAGGAGCGGCTGCTCGATCTCGCGCGCCGCCTCGGCGAGCGTGAGCGCGTAGGCGCGCTCACGTGCCTCCTCGCGCGTCGAGGCGCCCGTGTGGTGCTGCACCGTCTCGCGCGTCGGCTCCGGCATCGTCTCCCAGCAATCGCCGAAGGTGAACGGTCCGCTGATCCCGACGACCGCCTTCAGGCGCTTCTCGTAGGCGGCCGCGCGGGGCGCGTAGTAGCCGCCGAGCGAGACGCCGGCGGCACCGACGCGGTCAAAGTCGATTCCCTCCCGGCCCTGCAGCGCGTCGAGCGCGGCCGTCACAGCCACCTCGTAGTTCGGATAGATCGACGAGCGCTCGCCGGTCTCCCCCTGGCCCGGCCCGTCGAGCGAGAACGTCGCCAGCCCGCGTGCGAGGAAGACCTCCTCCCAGCGCGGGAACTCCTCCTTCGTCGAGTCGAGGCCCGGGAGCAGGAGGACGAGCGGCGCCGGGCCCGTGCGGTGCGGCCGGCGCAGGTTCCCCGCGAGCGCGAACCCGTCGAGCGGAATCTCGACACGCTCTGCGCTCGGATCGAGGAGACGGTGGAAGCTCGCAATCGCGTCCTTCGCCCGCGCCGTACCCTCGCGATGGCGCTCCAGGTCGACCATCCAGACGAACTTCGCGAAGTGGTACGAGAGCGCGGCGTGCACCCACGCTTCCCCGGCCGAGCGCCTGCGGCCGGCCGCCTCCGCCTCGCGGGCGAGCGCAGCGTGCTGGTCGCCGTTCGCGAACCACGCCGGTAGCCAGTCCGCCCACTCCTGCAGGCCCTCCGTGACGCGCGCAAAGTCGTTCGGGTCGACGCCCTGCGAGGTGAAGCGGGGCGCCCAGTGGGCGATCGCGGCCTCGATGCGCGTGTCGGGCATCGCTACGATTCCCCGCCGTGGCACGCATCAGCTACGTCACGCGCGACCGGCTCACCGACCCCGAGCTCGTCGCGTACATGGAGCATTCGGAGCGATTCGGAACGCCCCGCCCCGAGACGCAGGCGATCCGTTCCCACGTCCCGGACGTCGCGAAGGCCTTCTCGCGCGGCTGGGAGCGCATCTTCCGCGCCGGGCTCGTCGAGCACCCGCTCAAGGAGCTCTGCCGCAACTACGTCTCCCAGACGATCGGCTGCGACTACTGAGGCTCGCAACGCTCCCTCCGTGCGGGGGAGGAGCTGACCGAGGCGCACTATTCCGAGCTGCTCAACTTCCAGGGCTCCGAGCGCTACACCGAGCGGCAGAAGGTCGCGCTCCAGTACACGAGCAACCTGATCTGGAACCCTGAGGCTGTCGACGAGGCCTTCTGGGCGCGGCTGCGAGAGCACTTCAGCGAGGCGGAGATCGTGGAGCTCGGCGCGTTCGTCGCACTCACCTTCGGCCAGCAGCGCGTGATCAAGACGTGGGCCGTCGGCCACGAGGAGCTGCCCGCCGACGCCGGGGCGGGGCTCGCGCCGAGGGAGGCTCCCGCGTAGATGGCACACATCCGGGATCCGTTCGCGTTGCACGACGGCGCGCGCGAGACGTGGGGCTTCGTCCGCGAGCGCGTCCTGCGCAGCGGCATCGCCGACCAGCACGTCAAGGAGCTCGCGCTCCGCTACGTCGACGACCCCGATTCCGTCGACGTCGACGCCTACTCCGGACGCGAGCGCGCCGCGCTCGACTGGGCGCACGCGATCGTGTGGGACGCCGACCGCGCCGACGACGAGCTCTGGGAGCGCCTGCACGAGCTCTTCAGCGAGGAGGAGCTGGTCGACCTGGGCTGCGCCGTCGGATTCGAGCTCGGGTTGACGCACTTCCTGCAGACGCTCGGCGCCGGCCCTCAGGCCGACCGCCCAACCTGATTCGCGAAGCGAACCAGATTGGAGCCTTTCGAAGCGTCGTCGCGCCCGGGCGAAAAGCTCGAGTCTGGTTCGGCTGCGCCGAATCAGACTCGGGGACTGAACAACGGTCACGCCGGAACCTCGAGACCCAACAAGCGCAGCGCATTGCCGCCGAGCACCTTCTGCTCGTCCGCGCGAGGTAGACGCGCGGCGCGCACCACGTCCGCCGGCCGGCCGTCGCCCATGTCGAACGGGTAGTCGGAGCCGAGTAGCACGCGGTCCGCGCCCGCGAAGGCGACGAGCGCGGCGAGCACGCCCGGATCGAAGACAACGGTGTCGTAGTAGAACCTTCGCAGCGCGGCGAGCACGTCCCGGCCCGGCGGCGCGAACGCCTGGTGATGCGCCAGCCGGCCGCGCAGCGCGCTCACCGCACCGCCGCCGTGCGCGAGCAGCACCTTCAGCGCCGGATGGTCGTCCAGCACGCCCTGCAGCACCATGTGCGCGGCCGCGATCGTGGTCTCGAACGGGTTGCCGAGCGTGTTCCAGAGGTAGTGCTCGTCGAACACCGGCGCCGCGAAGCCGCGCGTCGTCGGATGGACGAAGACGAGGGCGCCCGTCTCCTCGGCCGCCGCCCAGAAGGGCCGGAAGCGGTCGGCACCGAGATATTCGCCCGCGAACGACGCGGGCACCTCGACGCCCGAGAGCCTGCCGTCGCGCATCACCGCGACGAGCGTGTCGGGATCGTCGAGCGGCGCCGTGCCCAGGCACGCGACGCGCTCCGAGACGAGCTCGGCAAGGGCCTCGTTCTGCCGCGCCGGCTCACGCCCGAGCAGCTGCACCCACGGGCAGAGCACGACCCGATCGACCCCCGCACGGTCCTGCTCGGCGAGGATCCGGTCGACGGCGACGAACTCGCGCACCGCGGATCGGATACGCCGGCCGTCGAGCTCGACAACCTGGGCATCGCCGTCCCACGTGACCGTCGCGCCGAGGCCGGGCACGACGACGTGCGCAATCACGTCGACGATCAAGCGATGGGCGCGTGGTGGTGGATCCCCAACGAGCCGCCGAGGTAGAGCTCCGCGACCTCGCGGTTGCCGACGATGTCGGACGCCGGTCCGGCGAGCCGGACGCGGCCGCTCTCCATCACGACGCCGTGCGACGCGACGCTCAGGCCGACCCGGACGTTCTGCTCGACGAGGACGATCGTCTTTCCGGACTCGTTCATCAGCCCGACCATGTCGAAGACGGCCTTCAGGGCCTTCGGGTCGAGCCCGAGCGACGGCTCGTCGAGGAGCACGAGCTTCGGATCGGTCATGAGGGCGCGCGCGAACTCGATCATCCGTCGCTGACCGCCCGAGAGGTTGCCGGCGCGCTCGTTTTCGCGCTCGCGGAGGAGCGGGACGAGGTCGCGTACCTCCGCGTACCGGCGGCGCGTCGTCTCGCGCTCCCGGCGCAGCGGATACGCGCCCATGAGGACGTTCTCGCGCAGCGTCATCTGTGCGAAGACGCCGTTCGACTGCGGCACCTGCACGATGCCGCGGCGGATGATGTCGACACAGCTCGCGCGCGTGATCTCGGCGCCGTCGAACTCGATCGCTCCCAGCCGCGGGCGCAGGAGGCCCGACACGGCGCGCAGCACGGTCGACTTGCCCGCGCCGTTCGGCCCGACGATGCACGTGATCGAGCCGGCGCGAACGTCGAGGTCGAGCCCCTGCAGGACGTCGCCGCCGCCGTAGCCGCAGTAGACGTCGCGGAGCGAGATCAGCACACCGTCGTCAGGCACCGACCGCCTCCTCCACCGCCCAACCCTCGCCCAGGTAGGCGTCGAGCACGAGCGGGTCGCGCTGGATCTCCGCCGGCGTCCCCTCCGCGATCCGCGTACCGCGCGCGAGCACGATCACGGGATCGCAGAGATCTGCCACGAGCGGCATGTTGTGCTCGACGATCAGGAACGTCTTGCCCATCGCGTTCAGCTCGCGGATCTTCTCGACGAGCCGCTCGATCAGCGTCGGGTTGATCCCGCCCGCCGGCTCGTCGAGCAGGATCACCTTGGGGTCGAGCATCAGCACCTGCGCGAGCTCGACGAGCTTTTGCTGGCCGTACGAGAGCGCCGCCGCCTGCGCGTCGCGGAAGCGACGCATGCCGACGAACTCGAGCAGCTCCTCGGCGCGCTCGGCCTCGTGGCCCGCGACGGCGTCCGCGAACAGCTGTCGCCACCGGAAATCGCGGAGCGGCGCGACGACGTTCTCGAGCACGGTCATCTCGCGGAACAGACGCGTGATCTGGAACGTGCGGCCGAGCCCGGCGTGCGCTCGCGACCACGGCGGCAGGCGGTCGACCTGTTCGCCCGCGAGCCAGACCTCGCCGCCCTCGTTGCGCATCATTCCGTCGATCAGGTTGAACGCCGTCGTCTTGCCCGAGCCGTTCGGCCCGATCAGGCCGGTGATCGTCCCTTCGCGGACGGAGAACGAGAGGTCGTCGACGGCGCGCAGTCCGCCGAAGGTCTTGGTCAGGCCCTTTACCTCGAGCAGCACCGGGCCCGGCTCGCTGTCGCGCACCGCGGGCACGGCCGACGGGCGGAGGTCGATCGCCCCCGAGAGTCCCTCCTCGCGCCGCGCGACGTAGGTCCGCGCCCATTCCGCCACCGACGGGACGAGCCCACGGGGCAGGAACAGGACGACGCCGGCCATCACTGCGCCGTAGACGACGATGTTCGCCTGGCTCGAGCCGAAGTGCTGGTTCGCCTGGTCCTGGAGGATCTGGACGGCGAACGCGCCGAGGACAGGGCCCATGATCGTCCCGCGCCCGCCGAGGAGCGCGGCGAGCACGATCAGCACCGCGTACTGGATGCTGAACATGCCGCGGTAGTCGACGAAGGTGATGAAGTACGCGTAGACCCCGCCGGCGACGCCGATCAGCACGGCGCTCGCAGCGAACGCGAGCACCTTGTAGACCGGCGCGTTGATCCCGACGCCGCCCGCCTTGTCCTCGTCCTCGCGGATCGCGATCAGGCCGGTGCCGAACTTCGTCCGCCGAATCGCCCAGGACATCGCGATCGCCAGCAGGAGCAGCCCGAGCATCACGTAGTAGAACGGCGCGTACTGCCAGTCGCGCGGGAACGTCGTGATCGGCATCGTCAGCCCGGTCGACCCACCCGTGAACCCGCGCAGGTTCAGGGCGAGCAGCTGGAGGATCAGGAGGAACGCGATCGTGATGATCACGAACGAATGCCCGCGCGTCCGCATGATCACGACGCCGAGCAGGGCGGCGACCGCCGCGGCCAGCACGCCGCCGACCGGTACGAAGAGCCACGGCGTCCGGTGCAGGTGGAGGGTGAGCAGCGCCGTCGTGTAGGCGCCGAGCCCCATGAACGCGCTCTGACCGAGCGAGATGTAGCCGGCCCAGCCGGAGATGATGTTCCACCCGCTCGCCATCACCGCGAGCAGGAAGCTGAAGAAGAGGATCCCCTGCCAGTAGATGTTGTGCGAGTAGAGCGGGAAGACGATCAGCCAGGCCGTCGCCAGGATCAGCGCGCCCACGTACGCCAGCCTGCCTGCGCGCAGCGCGTTGATACGGCGCAGCGCGTTCACACCGCGCAGCATGCTCATGCGGTGACGATGTCCTGGCGGGTGCGCCGGCCCAGGATCCCCTGCGGGCGGACGAGGAGCACGACGAAGATCACGACGTACGGGACCGCCGTCTGCCACGAGGGCGAGATGTACGCGGTCGTCATCGTCTCGCCGACGCCGATCGCGAGCGCGCCGATCACCGCGCCGGGCAGGCTGCCCATGCCGCCGAGGACGATCACGCCGAGCAGGCGCGAGATCCACTGGTAGTGCGACGCCGGCAGGAACGGGTAGAGCACGCTGATCAGCGAACCGCCCGCGCCCGTCGTCGCGACACCGAGCGCGAACGCGAACGCGGCGACCGCCTTGACGTCGATGCCGACCAACCGCGCGACCTGCGGGTTCTGCGCCGACGCGCGAATCGCGCGCCCGACCCAGGTCTTCGTCAGCACGAGGAACAGACAGACGATGATCACGAGCGCCGTGGCGCAGGCGTACAGCCGCGCAGTGGTCACGTAGATCGGGCCGACCTGCATCGACGTGTCGAAGTAGCTCGGCGTGACCGACTTGAACGTGCCCTGGTAGACGAGCCCGAGGGAGCCCTCGATCATCAGTGCGATCGCGAACGTCAGCAGCACCGACATCGATGCTGCCGTGCCCGCGAGGCGGCGGATCGCGACCCGGTAGAGGAGCCAGCCGAAACCGAACATGATCGGCGTCGTGATCAGGATCGACAGGATCGGGTCGATCCCCGTGTGCGACCAGATCGTGTACGTGAGGTACGCGGCGAGGATCAGCATTGCCCCGTGGGCGACGTTGATCACGTTCATCACGCCGAACACGAGCGTCAGCCCCGACGCCGCCAACGCGTAGACCCCGCCCAGCAGCAGCCCGTTGACGAGCGTCTGGACGAAACCGGTCACGCGGCGCGGCCCGCGAACAGGCGCCTGCGGGGGCGCGAGGCCCCCGCAGGCAGGATCGGACGTGCTACTTCCACGCCGGCTTCGGATTCACGATCGTCTTCGTCGTCGCAACGACCTTCGGCGCGACGATCTGCGACGCGCACTTCCCCTTTGCGCACTGCCACTGGGCGAGGAAGAACGCCTGGCGCGGCGCGCCCGTCGAGTCCCACGAGAGCGGCCCGAGGATCGTCCGGACCGGATGGGAGTGCAGCCAGTCCTTGAGCGCGTCCTGGTCGATCTTCCCCACCTTCGAGACCGCGGTCTGGAGCACCTGCGCGGCCGCGAATGCATCCGCCGAGTCCTCCGCCGGCAGGTTGCTCTTGAACTTCTTCTTGTACGTGGAGAGGAACTGCTGGTTCAGCGGGTACTTCGAGCCCTTCGCCGAGGGGCTCCACGAGACCGCGTAGAAGATGCCGTTCGTGTTCTGGGCCCCGATCGCGTCCGTGAACGCCTTCGCCTCGGAGGGAGCCGACGTCTGGAACAGCGCCTTCGGGTTGAAGCCGACCTTCTTCATCGACCGGATCAGCCCGACGCCGTCGTCGAAGACCGCGCCCTGGACGACCACGTCCGCGCCGCTCGACTTGATCGCGCTCGCAATCGTGTCGAAGTCGGTCGTCGCGGGCGGGTACGTCGTCGTGTAGACCGTCTTGATGCCGGCCTTCTCGAGCTGCGACTGGACGCCGGCCACGACCGGGGCCGCGAACGGATCGTCCTGCGTCGGGTAGGCCGCCGTCTTCGGCCGCTGCGCCGGCGGCAGGTTCTTGACCCACTTCGAGAACAGGTCGGCCTGGTGCGGCGCGGTCGCCTGCTGCGCGAAGAAGAGGTACTGGAACCCGCGGTTGAACATCTTCGGCGACCCGCCGGCGGGCTCGACGTACACCATCTTGAACTTTTCCGCGACGGCCGACGCCGGGAGGTTGAGGAGCGACGAGAACGTCCCGAGCAGCAGGTCGACCTTGTTCTCGTTGATGAGCGCGTTGTAGTCGGAGACGATTGTGTTCTGGTCGCTCCGGTCGTCCTTGACGATCAGCTGCACCTTCCGGCCGAGCAGCCCACCGTTTGCATTGACGACCTGCTGCCAGACCTGGTAGCCGCGCAGAGCGGCCGTGCCCGGCTCGGAAAAGTCACCAGTGAGCGGCAGCGAGATCCCGATCTTGATCGGGGCCTGCGCGGCCGTGCCTGCCGACACAGCGGCCGCCGCGATTGCGGCCACGGCCAACGCCGCCGCCGCAATCGATGTGAAGCCGAATCTACGCATGTGTCCTCCTGTTGAAAACCGATCCCGTCATTGCCTTCGCACCGGTCACAGACCGCCGTGCGCGTTGAACGCCAACAGCTTCAGCTCGGTCATCTCCTCGATCGCATAGCGCAGGCCCTCACGGCCGGCGCCGCTCGACTTGACGCCGCCGTACGGCATGTGGTCGACGCGGAACGTCGAGACGTCGTTGACCATCAGCCCGCCCACGTCGATCGTGTCGAACGCCTTGTCGATCACGCGGACGTCGTGCGTGAACAGCCCGGCCTGCAGGCCGAACTCCGTTGTCGCGGCCGCGGTGATCGCGTCCGTGACGTTGCTGTAGCGGTAGACCCCCACAACGGGTGCGAACACCTCTTCGCATGAGACGCGCATGTCCTCGCGAAGGTTTGTGAGCACCGTGGGCTCGATCGTGTTGCCGTCGCGGCCTCCGCCGCAGAGGACGGTCGCGCCGCCGTCGACCGCCTCTTGCAGCCACTCCTCGACGCGGTCGGCCGCCGCCGAGTCGATCAGCGGCCCGATGTCGGTGTCGTCGTCCAGCGGGTCGCCCGCCTTCAGGTCGCCGAAGCGGCGGCCGAGGTCGTCGGCGAAGCCGTCGAGTGCCTCGTGCACGTAGACGCGCTGTACGGAGATGCACGTCTGTCCCGACTGCACCGTCGCACCCCACGCGATGCGCTCGGCCGCGTAGTCCGGATCGGCATCGGCATGCACGATCACGGCGGCGTTGCCGCCGAGCTCGAGCGTGACGCGCTTGCGGCCCGCCCGCGGCTTCAGCGACCAGCCGACGGCGGGGCTACCCGTGAACGTGAGCAGCTTGATCCGGGAGTCCTCGACGAGCGGGCTCGCGTCGGCGGTCGTGGACGGCACGATCGCGATCGCCTCCTCGGGCCAGCCGGCCTCGAGGACGATCTCGCCCAGCTTCAGTGCGCTCAGCGGCGTCTGGCTCGCCGGGCGGAGCACGATCGGGTTGCCTGCGGCGAGCGCCGGCGCCACCTTGTGCGCGACGAGGTTGAGCGGGAAGTTGAACGGGCTGATGCCCGCAATCGGGCCGAGGGGCACGCGGCGTACGTGCGCCGTGCGCCCCTCGTTCCCCGGCAGCCAGTCGAGCGGGACGATCTCGCCGTAGATGCGCTTCGCCTCCTCGGCGGCGACCTTGAAGGTGAACGACGCGCGGTCGACCTCGATCCGCGCCACCTTCATCGGCTTGCCGGCTTCCTGCGCGATCGTGCGCGCGAGCTCGTGGCGGCGCGCCGCGATGCCGGCGCTGATCGCGTCGAGGATCTCCTCCCGGCGCCAGCTCGGCAGCTTGCGCGTCGTCTCGAACGCCCGCGCCGCCGCCGCGATCGCGCGCTCGATGTCCGCCGGGCCGGCGCGATGGACGACGCCGACGAGCGCGCCGTCGTAGGGGCTGCGCACCTCATAGCCGTCTCCGCCGAGGAGCGTCTGTCCCGCGACGATCGCGCCGTGCTCGGTTGCCTTCTCGGTCGTCGCCATGCGTCACCTACCTGACGAGTCCGGCCGGCTCCTCGACGAGCGCGGCGAGGGTGTCGAGGAATCTCGCTCCGGCCGCGCCGTCGACCACGCGGTGGTCGAACGAGAGTCCGAGAACGAGCGTCGGCCGGGCGACGACGGCGCCGTCGACGACGACGGCACGCTGCGCGATCCGGCCGACCGAGAGGATCGCGGCCTGCGGCGCGTTGACGATCGCCATGAACGCGTCGACGCCGAACATGCCGAGGTTCGAGATCGTGAACGTCCCGCCCTGCACGTCGGCCGGCTTCAGCCGGCGCGCACGCGCCGCCGTGACGAGGTCCGCCCGGCGCGCAGCGATCTCGGCGAGCTCGAGCCGGTCGGCGCCGGCGATCACCGGCACGACGAGCCCGTCGTCGGCGGCCACCGCAAGCCCGATATTGACGTCCTCGTTGCCGGCGATCGTGCCGTCGTGCCACGTCGCGTTCACGCGCGGGTGTTCGCGGAGCGCGCTTGCGACGAGGCGGACGAGCAGGTCGGTGTGCGTCACCGTCTCCGACCCGGCTCGCCGCCGCACGGACGCGCGCCAGCCCTCGAGCCGGGTCGCCTCGACCTCCCGCACGAGGAAGAAGTGCGGCACCTCTTGCCAGGCGCGCTGCGTCCGCTCGGCCATCACCCGCCACACCGAGCCGACCTCGAACGAGGCCGGCGCAGGCGCGGGGGCGGCGGGCGCGTGGCGCTGCACGTCGGCGGCGACCACGGCGCCGTTCGGTCCCGAGCCCGCGATCTCGTCGATGCGGAGGCCGCGCTCCTCGGCGAGCCGCCGCGCCTTCGGCGAGGCGAGCGGCCGCCGGGACGAGCGGTCGGACGGCGGCTTCACCACGGCCGGAGCAGGATCCGCCCCGTCAGCCGCGGGCGCTGCCGCTGCCGCGTCGTTCGCCGAGGGCGCCTCGCCCTCGGCGAGCACGACGGCGATCGCGCGCCCGACCGGAACGTCCTCGCCCTCGGCCGCCGAGATGCCGGAGAGCGTGCCGGCCGCCGGCGCTTCGATCTCGACCGTCACCTTGTCCGTCTCGACCTCGAGCAGCGGGTCGCCCTTGGCGACGGCGTCGCCCTCGCCGCGCAGCCACTTCAGGACCTTGCCCGTGTCCTGGCTCATCCCGAGCATCGGCATGATCACGTCCGTCGGCATGGCGGCCTCTACTCAGTCGACCCCGGCGACCTCGGTGCGCGCGGAGGCCGCGACGGCGCCCGCGAGATCCGGGTTGTTCAGGTTGGAGGTCACCTCGCGCACCGGCGGTAGCGGGCCGCCGACGGTGTACTGGCCTCCCGCGGTGACGAGCAGCTCCTCGGCCGGGAAGCGCGTGATCACCTCGGCGCCGTCGGCCGTGACGACGAGCTGCTCCTCGATTCGGGCCGCCTGCCAGCCGTCCGAGGACGGCCAGAACGTCTCGAGCGCGAACACCATCCCCTCCTCGATCACCTCGGGGTAGTCGAAGGAGACGAGGCGCGAGAAGATCGGCTTCTCCCAGATCGAGAGGCCGACGCCGTGTCCGTACTGAAGCGCGAACGCCGCCTCCTCGTCCGGGAACCCGAACTCCTCCGCACGCGGGAACGTCTCGACGACCTCCGCGGTCGTCACGCCGGGGCGGATCATCGCGATCGCCCGGTCGAGGATGTCGCGGGAGCGCTTGTACGCGTCGACGAGCGCGCGCGACGCGGAGCCGACTGCGAACGTGCGGTAGTAGCACGTGCGGTAGCCGTTGTAGGCGTGGAGGATGTCGAAGTACGCGGGGTCCCCCGGACGGAGCATCCGGTCGGTGAACACGTGCGGGTGCGGTGAGCAGCGCTCGCCGGAGATCGCGTTCACGCCCTCGACGTGCTCCGAGCCGAGCTCGTACAGCACCTTGTTGACGAGCGCGACGCAGTCGTTCTCGCGGATGCCGGGCCGCAGCGCGCGGTACAGGTGGTCGTACGCCGAGTCGACCATCGCGCACGCCGTGTTCAGCAACGTGATCTCGTCGACGGTCTTGATCTTGCGCACGTCCTGCATCAGCGCCTGCCCGTCGACGACGGTGATCCCCGCCTCCTGCAGTGCGAAGAGGACCGGCAGCTCGATCATGTCGACACCGACCGGCTCTGCGAGCAGCCCGCGCTGCTCGAGCTCGACGCGGATCTTCTCTGCGACCGACTCGGCGCGGCCCTTCACCGACCCGCGCAGCGTGGAGATGCCCGCCCGGGAGCGCTCGTCGCCGAGCCACGGGTTGTAGAGCTTGTGGTGGCGGGCGGCCGAGCCGAAGTCCCACATGATCGGCTCGCCGTCTCGCGTCAGCAGGCAGAACCGGATCAGCTTGTCCATCGCCCACGTCCCGATGTGGGTCGCGGTGATGTAGCGGATGTTCGCCATGTCGAAGCAGAGGAGCGCGCCGAGCTCGGACTGCTCGAGGTGCCTCGTCGCGCGCTCGAGGCGCTCGCGGCGCAACCGGTCGAAGTCGGTCCGCTGCTCCCAGTCCACCGCCATCGTTCCGAACGACTTGATCGCCATCTACCTCACCAGCCCCTTCGCCAGCTCGTAGACCGATTCGCCCGTTGGCACCGTCTGGTCCTCGAGGACCGGCGAGAACGGGATGGGCACGTCCAGCGCGCCGGCCCGCTGCACGGGCGCGTCGAGCTCCCAGAAGGCGCCCGCGGCGATCGTCGCAGCCAGCTCCGCGGACGCGCCGTAGCTCTGATGGCCCTCGTCGACGACCACCACCCGGCCGGTCTTCTGCGCGGACCGGATGAGGCCGTCGCGGTCGAGCGGGACGAGCGTGCGCGGATCGACGACCTCGGCCGAGATGCCGTCGCCGGCGAGCAGGTCGGCCGCCTCGAGCGCGACATACACCATCGAGGAGGTGGCGACGATCGTCACGTCCTCGCCCTCCCGCTTCACGTCGGCGACGCCGAGCGGCAGGACGAGGTCGTCGTCGTCGGGCACGGGCCCCTTCGTCGCGAAGTTCATCTTGTCCTCGAAGATGACGACCGGGTTGTCGTCGCGGATCGCGGCCTTCATCAGCCCCTTCGCATCCGCCGGCGTCGCCGGCAGAGCGACCTTCAGCCCCGGCACGTGCGCCACCCAGGCGTGCAGCGACTGCGAGTGCTGCGCCGCCGACCGGCGCGTCGCCCCGAGCGTCGTGCGGACCGTGAGCGGCGCCTTGAAGTGGCCGCCCGACATGTACCGGATCTTCGCCGCCTGGTTGACGAGCTGATCCATGATCAACGTCAGGAAGTCGCCGAACATGATGTCGACGACGGGTCGCATCCCCGTCATCGCCGCGCCGAGCGCCAGCCCGGTGATGCCCGGCTCGGAGATCGGCGAATCGATCACGCGCTCCGGCCCGAACTCCTCGACGAGCCCCGACATCACCTTGAACGGCGTGCCGGCCTCCGCGACGTCCTCGCCGATGATGTACACCGTCGAGTCCCGGCGCAGCTCTTCCGCGAGCGCCTCGTTGACCGCCTGCGACTGCGTGATCACGCGCGTGCCGGACGGCGCCTGCGTCTCAAGCGTAGACATCGTCGGTCACCTCCGAAGCCGCCGGGAACGGCGCGTCGAGCGCGAACCGGACACCGGCCGCGATCTCCTCGCGCGCCTCGTTCGCGACCGACTCGAGCTGCTCGGGCGAGGCGAGGGCGGCGTCGACGAGCCGCGCGCCGAGACGCGTGATCGGGTCGCGGTTCGTCTTCCAGTCCTCCTCCTCGTCCTTCGTGCGGTAGTAGGCGCGGTCGACGTCGCCGACGTGGTGGCCGTGGAAGCGGTAGGTGTTGGCGACGACGAACGTCGGCCCGCCGCCCTCGCGCCCGCGCGCGACGGCGCGGCGCACGCACTGGTTGACCGCAAGCACGTCCTGGCCGTCGACCTCCTCGCCGGGAATCCCGAAGCCGGCGGCACGGGCGACGACCTCGCCGGCCGTCGTCTCCGAATAGTGCGTGTACTCGTTGTACTGGTTGTTCTCGCAGAGGTAGACGACCGGCAGCTTCCAGAGCGCCGCCATGTTCATCACCTCGTAGACGAGCCCCTGGCCGAGCGCACCCTCGCCGAAGAAACAGACGACGACCTGGTCGGTGCCGCGCATCTTCGCGCTCTGCGCCGCGCCTGTCGCGATCCCGGCCGAGCCCCCGACGATCGCGTTCGCGCCCAGGTTGCCGTTCTCGAAGTCCGCGATGTGCATCGACCCGCCCTTGCCCCTGCAGTACCCCGCCCCCTTGCCGAGCAACTCGGCGAACATCCGGTTCACGTCGGCGCCCTTGGCGAGGCAGTGCCCATGGCCGCGGTGGGTGGAGGTGATGAAGTCGTCGCGGCGCAGGGCCTCGCAGGCGCCGACCGCGACCGCCTCCTGTCCGATGTACAGATGTGTGAGGCCGGGCATCTTGGCGCCGCGGTAGAGCTCGTTGGCCGCCTCCTCGAACGCGCGGATTCGCACCATCTGCCGGTACATCCGCAGCGCCAGCTCGTTGTCGACGCCGAGCGGCGTCGAGGCCGTCGTCGCCATCTAGGTCACCTTCTTCAGGCCCGCCATCTGCGCGAGCACCTCGTAGACGATCGCGAAGTCGTACTCCTCGAGGCCCATCCCGCGCGCCGCCGTAAGGAGCTCGTTGGAGACCGCCGTGGTCGGCATCGGCACGTCGAGCCGCCGGCCGGCCTCGAGGGCGAGGTTCATGTCCTTCTGCATCATGTTGACGTTGAACCAGGCCTCTTCGGGCTGCTCGAGGATCATCGGCCCGCGGTACTTGATCATCGGGCTTGCGATCACCGAGTTGAGCATCGCGTCGACCGCGACCTGGCGGTCGATCCCGTCCTTCTCGGCGAGGAGCACGCCCTCGCTGAACGCGACCATCTGCACGTGCAGGCTGAGGTTGATCGCGATCTTCATCAGCAGCGCCTGCCCGTTGTCGCCGATGCGCATGACCGTCGGCCCGATGTCGCGCAGGATCGGCTCGACCTCGGCGAAGGCGTCCTCGTCGCCGCCGACCATGATCGAGAGCTTCCCCTCCTCGAGGGTCGACACCGAGCCCGAGACCGGCGCGTCGAGCATCACCGCGCCCGTCTCGGCGGCGCGCGCCGCCAGCGCGCGGCTGGCCTCGGGCGTGCCGGTGGGCGAGTCGACGTAGATCTTCCCGGGCCCGAGGCCGGCGAGGATCCCGTCCGGCCCGTCCGCGACGGCCGCGAGCGCCTTCGTGTTCGTGACCATCGAGAACACGACGTCGGCCTGCTCCGCGACCCGGCGCGGCGTGTCCTCCAGCCGCAGGCCGAGGTCGACAAGCCACTGCGCCTTCTCGCGCGTGCGGTTGTAGCCGACGACGTCGTGCCCGGCGGCGAGGAGGCGCTTCGTGATTCCGCCGCCCATCACGCCCACCCCGACGAAACCGAGCCTGGCCACCGCTCTACCTCCTTCTGCCGAGCTCGTGGATCTCGCGCTCGACGCGTTGAATGTGGTCGTGCATCACGCGCCGCGCCTCGTCGGCCCGGCGGGCCTCGATCGCCGCGAGGATCTCGCGGTGCTGCTCGAGCGAGCGCTGCGGCCCGCCGGGCACGAGGAACGCGGTCCCGAGCGCGAGCTGCACCTGGCCGCGGATCGCGTGCATCAGGTGCGAGACGACGCGGTTGCCGGAAGCCTCCGCGACCGTCAGGTGGAAAGCCAGGTCGGCGTCGATGTACGTGCTCTCGCTGTCGAGGCCGCCCTCCATCGCACTGATCGCCGCGGCCATCCGCGCGAGGTGCGCGGGGTTCCGGCGCTCCGCGGCGAGCGCCGCAGTCTCGCCTTCGATCAGCCGCCGCGCCTCGAACAGCTCGCGCTCGTCGGCCTCGTCGACCGCGACGAGCAGGGCGAGCGACTCGTGCAAGGGATTCCCGAACTCGGAGACGGCGAAGGTCCCGTTCCCACGGCTCTGGATCAGGCCGCGGGACTCGAGCATGCGCAGGGCCTCGCGCACCGACGAGCGGCCGACCTTGAACGCCTCGACGAGCTCCCGCTCGGCAGGCACCGAGTCCCCCGGCTCCAGGCTGCGGGCGGCGATCAGGCCCAGCAGCCGCTCGGCCACGAGCTCGTACGTCTTGCGGCGCTCGATCGGTCCGGCTGTCAGGTTGTCTGACAAGGAGCGCCGACCCTAAACGCGGTCAGGGTGATTGTCAACCGACATGAACAAAAGCTGAACGCC
>JABFWJ010000270.1 GCA_013362295.1 Thermoleophilia bacterium | reverse complement strand
CGCGCCGGTGACACCGAGATCGGCCGCGGACGCGGCTGCCGGCACGGTGAGCGCGGCTACGAGCGCGAACAGGATGATCATGCGTTCCACTGAGAACCCCCCTCATGCTGTGGATCGGACAATTCCGAGAGAGACGCTGAACGTGCCGCGCGTCAAATCCTCCCACGCCGGCGGGCTGCGCACCCACCGGCCGGCCATCGTAGCGACGACCTTCGGAGAGAGCCGCGCGCGATTGCGACGGACGGCGTCCCTGGTCAGAGCTGCTCGGCGTACTCCTGGTTTTCGCGGCGGAGGCTCGGGTCGGTTCCGAGATACGCGTGCTTCGACATGTCGGCGGTGTACCGGCTCGCGGGCGGTGTCCGGCCGACCGCCTCGGCGAGGCTGCGTATGTGGTGCGGACCGGCGCCGCAGCAGATGCCGAGGTAGTGCACTCCGAGCGCCAGTGCGGCGGCGCCGAATTCAGCCAGCTCGAAGCGGTTGCACGTGAACGGGTCGAGGGCCGTCGGGAACGGCTGGCCGTCGAACTCGGGGTCGCGGAGCGATTGGAACGTCGGCTGCTGTTCGTGCGTGCGGTAGGGGACCGGAAGAGCCGCGACGTAGCAGGTCACGGCCGAGCGGATCGCCTCCACGTGCGGCAGCATCGTCCGCGGACCGCGGATGCAATTCAGGCCGACGACGTCGGCCCCGGCGTCCTCGAGTCGCTTGCAGGCCTCCGCCGGAGACAGGCCTTCGCGCGTCTCCGGCTCCCGGTGCAGCGCAAGCGTGACGACGGCCGGTACGCCCGTCTGCCTGATCACGTCGAGTGCGATCAGCGCTTCCTCGACGTAGGAGAAGGTCTCGGCGATGACGAAGTCCACACCGGCCTCGATCGCCCACGTGGCCTGCTCCTCGAACATTGCGCGAACGGTTCGCCGTGACTCGTCGTCCGGCGAAAACAGATTCGTGTTCGACAAGTCGCCGGCGAACAGTGCGCCGGTCTCGTCGGCCACCTCGCGCGCGAGCTCGAGTGCGCGGCGATTCAGCTCTTCTAGCAGATCCTCCTTGCCGATGATCCGAAGCTTCTCGCGATGCGCGTAGTACGTGAATGCCTCGACGACGTCGGAGCCCGCGTGCACGAACTCCCTGTGCAGCTCCGTCACGACCTCGGGGTGCTCGAGGACGACCTCCGGGACGAACGCGCCTGCCTGCAGGTAGCCGCGGCGCTCACACTCGAAGAGGTAGCCCTCCGCGCAGATCACCGGCCCCTGCTCGAGACGTTCCAGGAGACCTTGCTTCGTGCCGGACGTCATGGCGACCTCCTCGCTGGTTGAAGCCGTGCGACCTCGACGCTCGCACCGCTCTCGATTGCTTCCTCGCAGGCGCTGACGACCGCGAGCGTCCCGGCCGCGTCCGCCGCCGTGCAAAACACCATTGCCGGGTCGTTCCGGCGCGCAGCTTCGAAGAACCGTCGGACACCGCGCTCGATCGGCTCCTGCGTCGTCGTCGCGTCGATCTCCCGACCGCGCGAGACGCCGCGCAGCGTGAACTCGGGGTCGAGCTCGAGGTGGAGCGACGACTCGCTGCCGAGCACGTGGAGACGGTATGTGCCCGGCAGGCCGTCCCTCGTCCAGGCGATCGACACCGACCCGACGGCGCCGTTCGCGAAGCGGAGCACGATCGCCGCGGCATCCTCGATGTCGCCGCGCTCGCCGGCGCTCTGCGCGAGCGCGACGGTGCCGGCCGTTGCCTGAACGGAGACGATCTCACCGCCGACAGCCCGGGCGAGGTCGATGCCGTGGCTCGCCCGCTCCAGCAGGTTCCCACCGCCCTCCGCGCGGCTTAAGAACCAGGGACGGCTTTTCGTCGGGCCGGCCCCGATGCCGATCAGCAGACCGAGCTCCTGGCCGTCGAGCGCCGCCCGCAGCCCGTCGAGCACCTCGACCGCGCGCCATTGGTAGCCGACGGCACACACGGCGTCACTCCGCGCCGCCGCATCGACAATCGCCTGCGCATCCTCCGGTCCGCGCGCGATCGGCTTCTCCAGGTACACGTGGATCCCGCGGTCGAGCGCCTCGACCGCCGGCTCGCGGTGCGCGAGCGGCGGAGTGCAGACGAAGACCGCGTCGGGCGACTCGCGGTCGAGTAGTTCGCGCCAGTCGCCGTATACGGCCGCGTTACCGGCGAGCTCACGGGCGCGGCCCTCGTCGATGTCGCAAACTGCTGCAAGGTCGATGCCGTCGAGCCGACGGAGTATCGCGGCGTGCGCCGCGGCGATCCAGCCGGCTCCGATGATCGCAACGCGCACGGGACGACCCTACGTGCCCGGACTAGGATCGGGCAATGCGTCTGGAGGACAGGGTCGCCGTCGTCACCGGCGGCAGCTCGGGAATCGGACGCGCGATCGCGCTTCGGTTCGCCGACGAGGGCGCTCGCGTCGTCGTCGGAGATGTCGTGCGCGAGCCACGCGAGGGCGGCGAGACGACGGAGGCGCTGCTCGGCGAGCGTGGAGCGCACGTCGAAGCGGATGTCTCACGCGCCGAGGACGTCGAGCGGCTCGTGGCTGCGGCGGTCGAGCGGTACGGCCGACTCGACGTGATGGTCTGTAACGCCGGGATCGCAGGCCGCTATTCGAAGTCGCTGCTCGAGACGACCGACGAGGACTGGGACGCGATCATGTCCGTCAACCTGCGCGGCGTCTTCCTCTGTTGCAGGCGCGCGATCCGCGAGATGGTCGAACAGGAGCCGATCGGCGAAGCGCGCGGCCGCGTGATCATCATCTCCTCCCAGCACGGGATGATCGGGCCGCCCGGTCACCTGGCCTACGCCGTCAGCAAGGGCGGCCTCGTGAACCTGACGCATCAACTCGCGGTCGACTACGCACGCCGGGGCGTGCTCGTCAACGCGGTCGCGCCCGGGAAGATCCTCACCGGCTCGCCCGAACAGCAGAACCCCGAGGCGTTGGCGTACTCGCGGGCGCGTACGCCGTTCCCTCGACTCGGCCGCCCCGAGGACGTCGCTGGAGCGGCGCTCTTCCTCGCAAGCGACGACTCCGGCTATGTCTCGGGCGTCAACCTGCTCGTCGACGGCGGCTGGATGGCGTACTGACGGATCTGCGGCACGCCGACCGCTGCGAGCGCCTGCTCGAGGTCGGCCGTGTACAAGCCGTCATCGACGAGGACGACGTCGTAGTCGTTGCGCGTGAACTCCGCGACATGCTCGGCCGTTTGCTCGAGCCACGCGCCGACGGTTTCGTGCTCGAGGCCCGCCGGCGGCAGCTGGATGATCCCGAAGCCCTCGCGGCCGAGCTCGTCCAGGAGCGGCTCGAGCAGCGAATCGGCGACCACCGCGATCCTGCGCGCCCGCGGATCGCTCATCGCAGGAGCGCCTCGAGGCGTCGCAGCTCCTCGTCGGGGTCGTAGTCGGCAAACCAGTGGCGGATCCCGGTCGAGCGGGGCTCCGGCAGTCCTCGCTCGGCAAGCTCGGCCTTCAGCTCCTCGACGAAGATGCCGTCGCCACGGACGAGCGTCGAATCGTCTTCGGCGATGTTCGGCTGTCCGCCCCAGTGCGGCGCGGAAGGCGTGAAGTCGACGCCCATCGTCGGGCTCGAGTCGACTCCGATCAGGACGACGTCGTCTCCCGCCCCGGCGTGCTGCTCGATCACGGCCGCGACCAGCTTCGCCAGGCGGCGGCAGTGCCGGCGGTAGAGCGGCGTGTCGAATTGCTCGCGAACGCCCCAGAAGCGTCGTGCCCCGCCGAATGCGAGCTCCGGGCACGGCATCTGCCGGATCGTGTATCCCCGCTCGCGCAGGAGGTCGATCACGGGCTCCCACATGCCCGGCCGCTTCGCTCCGCCTTCCACCTTGGCGTTCTGGTTGAGCAGGCAGTGAGCGATGAACGCGACGCGCTTCTGCCCCTGCTCGGTCATCTCGCTCAAGTCTAGGCAGCTCGCCGCGGGTTAGGGTCCGCGCCGAAATGACGCGCGACCTCGTGGGTTACGGCCGCACCCCGCCGCGGGTCGAATGGCCCGACGGGGCGAAGGTCGTCGTCAACGTCGTGCTCGTCTACGAGGAAGGCTCCGAGTACTCGGTGCTGTGGGGCGATGACCGCAACGACGGCTGGGGTGAATACGCGGCGGCGGGCGCGCAACCGCCTCAGCGCGATCTGGGAACCGAGACGCATTACGACTACGGCGGCCGCGCCGGTGTGTGGCGGCTCGCGAGGATCCTCGACGACGCAGGGGTGCCCGCCACCGTCTCGGCCGCCGCAGTCGCACTCGAGCTGAACCCGGCGGTCGCGGAGTGGATGCGCGAGCGCGGTCACGACCTGCTCGGCCACGGCTGGCGCTGGACCGAAGCGTGGATGCTCTCCCAGGACGAGGAGCGGGCGCAGCTCCGGCGGGCGATCGAGACGTACCTGCGTGTCGCCGGCGAGCGCCCGCTCGGGTGGAACTCGCGCTCGTATCCGAGCGAGCACACGCGCGAGCTCCTGCTCGAGGAGGGTGGATTCCTCTACGACTCCGACGGGGCGGCCGACGACATTCCGTACTACGTCGCGACGTCCGCCGGTCCCTTTCTCGTCGTGCCGTATTCGAAGACGTACAACGACAGCCGCTATCTCGTGTCGCCCGGCTTCTCGAGCCCGCGCGACTTTCTCGAGACGCTGACCCTCGGCCTGGACGAGCTCCTGCGCGAAGGGCCCGAGCGGGGGACGATGATGACCGTCGCGGTGCACGCGCGGTGGTCGGGACAGCCCGCGCGGGCGGCCGCCCTGCGGCTGTTCCTGGACCACGCGCTGCAGCAGGACGGCGTCCGCTTTCTGCGCCGAGTCGACATCGCGCGCTGGTGGCTCGAGCAGTACCCGCCGTGAGAGCAGCCCCGAATCTGATTCCGCGCAGCGGAACCAGATTCGAGCAGTCGAGGTTTACGCTCGCGCGAGCAGCGTCGCGCGCGTCCGGCCGAGCGCGTCGGCCACCCGTTTCATCAGCGGCACCGGGCCGACGGTGATCCGGACGTAGCCGTCGAGGCCGTACTCACCGCCGGCGCGGACGAGGAGGCCTTCTCCGGCGAGAGCCGCCGCAAGTGCAGCGTCATCGACGCCGGTTCGGACGAGCACGAAGTTCGTCTGCGACGGGAGCGGCTCGACGCCCACCGCGCGCAGCCGCTCGCAGAGCACGCTGCGGGCCTCCGCGACCGCGAGCCGGCGCTCCTCGATCAGCTCGGGATGCGCGAGGCAGACGCGGCCGGCCGCGAGCGCAGCCCGGTTGACGTTGAACGGCTCCTGCATGACGTCGAGATAGCGGGCGAGCTGCGGATCGCCGACGGCGTAGCCGAGGCGGAGCCCGGCGATCCCGAAAAGTTTCGACAGGGTGCGGAGCACGACGAGCCGCCGGCCCGCTTCGACGTCGCGCTCGCGGCGGAGCCTCGCCGCCGGCTCGACGTAATCGGCGTAGGCCTCGTCCGCGACGACGACGCACCCGTCCGGGACGGCGTCGAGGAACGCATGCCACTCGGCGGCCTCGATCAGGGAGGCCGTCGGGTTGTTCGGATCGCAGATCCAGATCAGCCGCGCACCGACCGCCGTCGCAGTCGTCGCGACCGCGTCGAGGTCGATGCGCAGGTCGAGCAGCGGCACGCGGTGCACGACGGCGCCGCGCGCCGCGCTCGCCTGCCCGTACAGGCCGTACGTGGGCTGCGGCACGACGACAGCGTCGCCCTGATCGAGGAAGAGCCCGGCCAGCGTGCCGATCAGCGCTTGCGTTCCGTGCGCCGGCACGATGCGGTCGGGTTTCGTCCCGACCCAGTTCGCGACGGCACTGCGGAATTCGCTGTACGACTCCTCCGGGTACATCCAGACGTTCGGGAGCTCTGCCTCGACCGCTTCGCGCAGGCCCGGGAGCGGCGGAAAGAGGTCCTCGTTCCGGTTGAGGCGAACGACCGTGCGGCCGTACCGTTCTTCGAGCTCCGCCATGCTCGGTCCCGGGTGGTACGCACCGAGCTCGTGCAGCGCAGGACGGACGAGGCGGGACCATTCGGTCACGGCAGTAGAGTACGCAGCGGTTGAGCTACGACCTCGTCGTCAGAGGCGGCCTCGTCGTCACGTCGGAGCGGGCAGGCGTTGCCGACGTCGCCGTCTCGGGAGGGCGGATTGCCGCACTCGGCACCGGGCTCACCGGCGCTGTCGAGCGCGATGCACGTGGGCTCTATGTGATCCCCGGCGCCGTCGACGGCCACGTCCATTTCGACGATCCCACCTTTCCGCCGTACGCAACGCGCACGGCGGATTCGTTCGCCACGGGCACACGCGCGGCTGCCTTCGGCGGGGTGACCACCGTCATCGATTTCGCGCAGCCGGCGGTCGGCCGCTCGCTCATCGACGGGCTCGAACAGAGACTCGCGGACGCGGCCGGCGAAGCCGTGATCGACTACGGGCTCCACCTTAATTTGCGCGACCCGGACCCGGACCGGCTGGCGGAGGTCGCAGACGAGTTCGAGCGCGGCGTGTGCTCGTTCAAGCTCTACATGGCCTACGAGGGCTATCGGCTGCCTGACGCGGCGATCTTCCGCGTAATGCAGGCCGTCGGGAGCCGAGGCGGCCTTACTGTTGTCCACGCAGAGAACGACGACGTGATCGGCGAGCTCACGCGGCGACTCGACACCGAGGGGAAGAGCGGCCCCGCCTGGTTGGCGGCCGCCTGTCCGCCGGCGGCGGAGGCCGAGGCGGTGCACCGCGCGATCGTGCTGGCCGGGCTGGCGGGAACGCGGCTGCTCGTCTTCCACCTCTCGTGTCGCGAGGCGGCGCACGAGGTCGCTCGCGCCAAGCGGACCGGGCGCGCCGTCGCCGCGGAGGTGACGTCGCACGGGCTCGTGCTCGAGCAGTCCTTGCTCGACGCGGACGGATTGCACGCCGAGTCGCTCGCCGTACGACCGCCGATCCGCGACGCCGAGCAGCGCGCCGCACTCTGGGACGCGGTCGCCGCGGGCACCATCGACGTCGTCGAGTCCGATCACTGCCCGCGGGTGCCGCGCGACAAGACGCACCCTGCCGGTGTCTCCGGCGTCGAAGCGCGCGTCGCGCTCGTGCATACATTCGGGGTCCGCACGGGACTGATCGATCTCTGCCGCTGGGTCGACGCGTGCTGCACGAGGCCCGCCGCCCTCTTCGGGCTGGATCACAAGGGACGACTTCGTCCCGGTTCCGACGCCGATATCGTGCTGTTCGATCCGCGGAAGCGGGTGACGCTCTCGCCGGACACGCTGCACTCGCCGCTCCCGTTCTCGAGCTACGAGGGGATCGAAGTCTGCGGCTTCCCGGTCACGACGATCAGCCGCGGCGAGGTGATCGTCGACGACGGGGCGTTCGTCGGCGCGCCCGGACGGGGCCGGTTCGTCGAGCGAGGGATCTGACGTGCGCGTCGACGGCGAACGGCTGCGCGAGGACTTCGACGCGCTCGCCGCGATCGGCGCGACTCCCGCGGGCGGGGTCGAGCGGCCGAGCCTCGGCGACGCTCACCTCGCCGCGCGGGCCTGGTTCCTCGCCCGTGCTGAAGCAGCGGGCCTCGAGACGAGCGTCGATGCCGCGGGAAACCACTCCGCGCTCCTGCGGCGGAACGGGCCGACGCTCCTGCTCGGCTCGCATCTCGACTCGGTGCCGAACGGCGGCCGGTTCGACGGTGCACTCGGCGTCGTCGCCGCGCTGCACGTCCTGCTCACGGTGCAGGCGGCAGGCCTCGAGTTGCCGCTGACGCTCGAGGCGATCGACTTCACCGACGAGGAGGGCACCCTCGTCGGACTGCTCGGGAGCGAGGCGCTCGCCGGAGTGCTGGCGGCCGAGTCGCTCGAAGCACCGCGGGGCGGCCGCGCCGCCCTCGCCGCCGGCCTCGCCCGTGCCGGGCTCCGCGAGGATCGCCTCGCAGACGCGCGGCGCGATCCGGCGTCGCTGGCCGCGTATCTCGAGCTCCACATCGAGCAGGGGCCTGTGCTCGAGTGCGCCGGCGCGCAAATCGGCGTCGTGACCGGGATCGTCGGCGCGCGTTCCTACTCACTGCACTTCCGCGGGGCAGCCGCCCATGCGGGCACGACGCCGATGGACGCCCGCCAGGACGCGGGACTTGCCGCAGCCTCCTTCGCGGTCGCCGCCGAAGAGCTCGTCGTCCGCAACTTCCCCGGCTGTGTCGCCACCGTCGGCGATGTCCGCCTCGAGCCGGGCGCCTACAACGTCGTGCCGGGCTCGGCGCACCTCGCGCTGGAGTTTCGGGCGCTCGAAACCCCGGAGCTCGACGTCCTCGAGACCGCTCTGCTCGACCGGGCGCGAAACGAGGCGGCGCGGCGCGGGGTCGAGCTCGGGATCACGCCGGTCGGGCGCTGGGAACCGACCACGCTCGACGCCGGCCTCGGAGCGGTCATCGAGCGAGTCGCCGGCGGACTCGGGCTCGCGTCGATGCGGCTCCCGTCGGGTGCGGGGCACGACGCGCAGGTGCTGGCCGGGATCACGCGCGCCGGGATGATCTTCGTCCCGTCCGTGGGCGGCCTCAGCCACGCGCCCGGCGAGCTGACCGCCTGGGAGGACTGCGTCAACGGCGCGAACGTGCTGCTGGCGGCGGCCCTCGCAATCGCCTTGCCCCGGGTAGCGTCTGCGGCGTGACTCGCTTCGTCGTCGACTGCGAGACGCTGCTCCGGATTGCGGCAGGCGAGATCGAGGTCGCCCATGAGCACAGGCTCGTCGCACCGACACTCGTCCGCTCGCAGGCGCTGTCGGCGCTGTACGAAGCGGCCCGTCGGGGTGAGATCTCGGCCGCACAGGGGATCGAGCGGGTAACGCGGATCAACTCGCTGAAGGTTCGCTTCCTCGGCGACAAGGTGCTCCAGCGGAAAACGTGGAAAGTCGCAGATCAGCTGGGGTGGGAGACAACGTTCGACGCCGAATTCGTGGCGCTGACGCAGCTACAGGCAGACGTCTTCGTCACTGCCGACAGCGATCTGGCGCGGGCGGTCTCTGGCCTCGTCAAGACGGCGACGATCGACGCGCTACGCACGGCCTGATCGGCGGGCCTGGGCACGATCAGACGAAGGCGTTTCTCGACGCCTGGCCGGTGTTCCTCGACGCACCTTGACGGGCCTTGACTAAGTGTTGAGTCAACACAAAGTTTCGGAGGCGTCAGCCAGGTTTGTGTTGAGTCAACACAAAGTGCACGGCGTTCGCCTGCGCCAGTTTCCTCTCGCCCTGGCGTCCTCATCAGGGTTTCGTCAATCGAGTTGCTGAGCCCTCCTAGCGCACCGACAGTGTCGGCGCCGCGGCGACCAGCCGCTGGGTGTACGCGTGCTCGGGAGACGCGAGCAACGAGCGCACGGCGCCCTGCTCGCAGACGACACCTTGGTCGAGCACGAGCACACGATCCGCGACGCTCGAGACGACGCCGAGATCGTGGGTGATCAGGAGCAGCGCGAGCCCCAGCTCGGCGCGCAGGTCAGCGAGCAGCTCGAGCACAGCCGCTTGCACGGACACGTCGAGCGCCGACGTGATCTCGTCGCAGACGATCAGGTCCGGATCGGCTGCGAGCGCCCGCGCAACGGCGACGCGCTGACGCTCGCCGCCCGAGAGCTCACCCGGGAAGCGGGTCGCGAGCCGCGCCGGCAGCCGCACCCGTTCGAGCAGGTCGGCGACAGCGTGCTCGGCCGCCTTCCGCGAATACCCGCGCAGAGCCTGCGCCGGCCGCGCGATCGACTGGGCGACGCGATGACGCGGGTTCAGCGAGTCGTATGGGTTCTGGAAGACGATCTGAATCCTGCGGCGGGCGTCGGGCGTGCGGCCCGCCGCGAGCGGGGCGAGCGCGGCGCCGTCGAGCAGGACCCGGCCGCGTGCAGGCGCGTGCAGGCCCGCGACGCAACGGGCAATCGTCGTCTTGCCGCTGCCGGACTCGCCGACGAGCGCGACACACTCACCCTGCGCGATCGCAAAGGAGACCCCGGAGCAAGCGACGACGGCGTCGCCGCGCCCTCGATGCTCGGCGCGCAGCTCCTCCACGGCGAGCAGGGAAGCCGGCCTGCTCGGCAAGGCGCCCGACGGTGCGCGCCACTCGGGCGCGAGCGTCGGCGTGCGCCGCCACTCGAGACAGCGGACGAGGCGATCGCCGCCCGTCCGCTCGAGCCTCGGGTCGCTCTCCTCGCAGGCGGCGATTCGCTGCGGGCAGCGCGGAGCGAACGGGCATCCCGGCGGGCGCTCGCCCACGCCGACCGCGACGCCGGGAATGCTCCGGAGCACGCGGGGCTCCCGCGGATCGGGAACCGAAGCGATGAGGCCGAGGCTGTACGGATGCTGCGGTTCCGAGAGCACGCGCGCAGCCGGACCGTCCTCGACGACGCGGCCGGCATACATGACGACGATGCGGTCGGCAATCGACGCGACGACGGCGAGGTCGTGCGACACGTAGACGATCGCGAACCCGAGCTCGCGCTGGAGCCGCCGCACCTGAGCCAGCAGGTTCGCCTGCGTGACCACGTCGAGGCCCGTCGTCGGCTCGTCCATCAGCACGACCGCCGGCTTGCAGACGAGGGCGGCCGCGATCGCGACGCGCTGCTGCTGCCCCCCTGACAGCTGGTGCGGGAAGCGCCGCCGGAAGTCGCGGGCTGTGGGCAGCTGCACGAGCTCGAACGCGTCGTCGACGTGAGCTTCCTTCTCAGACGAGCGTTCGAGCATGTTGCCGACCTGATCTCCGACGCGGACGGAAGGATTGAGCGCCGCGGCCGGATCTTGAGGAACGTAGGAGATCAGGCGGCCGCGATACCGACGGACCTGCGCCTCGGACAGGCCGGAGATTCGCGTGCCCGCCACGTCGATCGTGCCGTTCGCGATCCGGACGCCGGGCCGCGCGTAGCCGAGGAGCGCGAGTGCAGTCGTGGTCTTGCCGCTTCCCGACTCGCCGACGAGACCGAGCACCTCACCGTGTCCGACGCGGAACGAGACGTCTTCGACCACCGGCTCACCCGACACGAGCTCGATGCGCAGGTCGTCCACTGCGAGCGCGTGCTCGTTCACCGCGCCACCCGTTTCCGGTCGGTCGACGTGCCGAGGCTGCGCGCGACGGCGTCTGCGACCAAGTTGACCGAGATCGTCAGGAATGCAATCAGCAGGGCCGGGGCTGCCACGGCTAGCGAGTTCAGCGCGATGCCGCCGCGGTTCTCCGAGATCATCAGCGCCCAGTCCGCCGCAGGCGGCTGCAGGCCGAGGCCGAGGAAGTTGACCGACGCGAGGATCAGGATCGACGCCGTGAGCCGGATGCCGGCGTCGGCAAGCACGGTCCCGAGGACGTTCGGCAGGATCTCGCGGCCGAGGAGCGCGGGGAGCCGCTCGCCGCGGGCGACCGCGGCCTCGACGTAGCCGTGCGTCGCGACCTCCTGCGTGGACGCCCGCACGATCCGCGCAATCGACGGGACGTGGACGGTTGCGACGCCGAGCACGAGCACCGGGATGCTGCGCCCCGCGCCGGTTGCGAGCACGAGCAGGAAGAGCAGGGGCGGCACCGCGAGCAGGACGTCCATCGCACGCATCAAGAGCGGGTCGAGGATCGACTTCGTGTAGCCGGCGAGGAGGCCGATCGACGCGCCGGCGGCGTACGCCAGCGACGTCGCGAGCACGGAGAGGCCGACAATGCTGCGCCCGCCCCAAAGAACGCGTGAGAGCACGTCGCGTCCGAGGCCGTCGGTGCCGAGCGGGAACTGCCGGCTCGCATGCTGCAAGGGCAGCCCGGCGATCGCGGAGGGATCGTACGGAGCGAGGAGCGGACCAACGGCAATCAGCGCGAGCAGGAGCAGGCTGCCGGCGAGCCCGACCTTGCCGTAGCCGGTGCGGGCGAAGCGGAGCCGGACGGCGAGCGCGGTCACTGCGCCGTCCGCAACTTCGGGACGAGCAGCACGACGAGCAGGTCGGCCAGCACGTTGAGCGCGATGTAGACGATCGCGATCAGCATTCCGACGCTCAGCACGTAGGGAACGTCGCGCGCGCTGACAGCCTGGACGAGCGCCTGGCCGATCCCGGGGTAGCCGAAGACGTATTCGGTGACGACGATCCCTCCAACCAGCCACTGCACGTTCAGCGCGATCACCTGCACCGTCGGCGCGAGCGCGTTCCGCAGCGCGTACCGGAAGACGACGTCACGCTCCCGATGCCCGCTCAGCCGCGCCCACTCGACGTAGTCGGAGCGCAGCACCTCGAGCATCCCTGCACGCACCATCCTCGTCGTCTGCGCAAGCGAGGCGGCGAGCAGCGTCAGCACCGGCAGGACGAGGATCGACGGATGCGTGAACACCGAAGCGCCGATCGCGATCAACGAGACCGCCGGCAGCAGCCCGAGCCACTGCGCGAGGAGCAGCACGAGCAGTGTTCCGGTCACGAACTCGGGCAACGAGATCAGGCCGAGCGAGATCCCGGTGACGGCATGGTCGACCGGACTGCCTGCACGCGTCGCCGAGAGGACGCCGAAGAAGATCGAGAGCGGCACGAGCAACAACACCGTGCAGAGCGCGAGCGTGGCGGTGTTCCGGATCCGGTCGCCGATCAGCCCCGAGATCGGAGTCGGCTCGCCACTCACGGCCTGGCTCGCGACCGACGAGCCGAGGTCTCCCTGGACGAACCCGGAAAGCCAGCTCCAGTAGCGCTCCGACGCGGGCCGATTCAGATCGAGCTCCTTCCGGATCTGCGCCAGGCCGGCGGGTGTCGAGTCCCGGCCGAGGACTGCGCTCGCGACGTCGCCGGGCAGGACGTTGGTGCCGGCGAAGAGGAGGATCGAGACGACGAAGAGCGTCGCGATCCCCGCCGCCACCCGCCTGAGCACGAAGCCCACGAGCGGATGGCGGCGGCGACGCGAGGGAACGTCGACGAGGACGAGCTCGGGAGCTTCGAGCTCGGTTGCCGTCACTTAAGCCAGAAGTGCTGGAAGTCGAAGTTGCCGAGCGCGAAGAACCCGCTCGGCACGACGCCTTGCACCTTCTTCGAGACGCCGTCGAGGAACGGTGCGAAGCCCCAGATCAGGTAACCGCCCTGGTCGTAGAGGATCTTCTGCACCTCGTGCCAGAGCTCCTTCGCCTTCGCCGGGTCCTTCTCGCCCTGCGCCTTTAGTACGAGCTTGTCGAAGCTCGGACGCTTCCAATGCGTCTCGTTGTAGAAGGCCTTCGAGGTCAGCGACTCGTTGATCCACGTCGGGATCGGGATCGCCGGCCAGTTCGTCTGCCCGAACGCCCACTTCAGGTATTTCGACGTGAAGTACGAGTCGGGCGGGCCGTTGTTGACGTTGACCGAGACGCCGGCCTGCTTCGCCTGCTGCGCGAAGATCGTCGCCGACTCGAGCATGCCCGCGATCGCCGTGCTCGAGTAGAGCGTCACCTTCAGTTTCTCGGCGCCGGCCTTCTTGAGCAGGAACTTCGCCTTCTCGATGTCCTGGTGGCGCTGCGGGAGGTCGCTCGCATACCACTTCAATCCCTTGCCGGCGAGGTCGTTGCCGATCTCTCCGTATCCGAATTGCGCGCCCTTGATCAGCGCCGGGCGGTCGGCCATCAGCCGGAACGCCTGGCGGACGCGAACGTCGTTGAACGGCTTCAGATCGGCAGACATCGTGATGGGCACGATCTGCGGACCGTTCCCGACGAGCACCCGGATCTGACTCTTGCCCTGCTGGTCCTTCGCCTGCGCGAACGTCAGCTGCTCGACGGCATCGACCTGCCCCGAGAGAAGTGCGTTCAGCCGTGCCTGCGAGTCGGGAATCGAGCTGATCTCGACCGCGTCGACGTACGGCAGCCCGCTCACCCAGTAGTGCGGGTTGCGCGTGAAGAGGCTGCCTTGGCCCGGCTTGAACTTGTCCGCCATGAACGCGCCGGTGCCGACCGGCTTGCGGAAGTTCTTCCAGCCGTTCTGCACGATCACCATCGGGTAGAAGACGAACGCCGGCGCGAGATCGGCGACCGGGACGTGCAGCGGCAGCTCGACCTCGTGCGCGTTCACCTTGCGCATGCCCGCGAGGTTGAAAGGCTGCACGGCCGGCAGCGCGCCGTTCGTCTTCGAGGCGGCGATCCGGCGCAGCGTGTACATGACGTCATCGGCGCCGAACGGCTTGCCGTTGTGCCAGACGACACCCTTGCGCAGCTTGATCGTCCAGCGCGTCGCGTCCTTGTTCGGCAGGAACTCGGTCGCGAGACGCATCTCGATGCTCAGGTCCGGCCGCGCATGCACGAGCAGGTCATAGAGCGTCAGCATCCGGCACGTGTCGATCGTCGACACGGCGAGGTTCGGATCGAGTGTCTCCGACTGGCCGCCGCCGACCATCCCGATGCGGAGCGTGCCGCCGCGCTTCGGCGTCGCGGACGCCGTCGCCCAAGCGTTGCCGGCCGCGCCGAGAATGCCGCCGGCCGAGCCGACGACGATGCCGGCCGCCGCTGCCCGCTGCAGCAGCCGCCTGCGCGTCAAGCCGGAGGTCGAGGAGTCGCGCTCGTCCTGCGGCGTCGCGGCCGTGGGATCGCTTCCCGATGCCATAGTGCTCCTTCCGTCGAGCGGGGCCTCGATCGTAGGCTCGGCTCGATCACTCGTGCAAGGGCGCGGCGGCACGGCCGATGCGCCGCTCGGGTTCGCCCGGATCGCGCGCTATAGGATCGGCGACGATGGACGTCCGCCTACTCGCCTCCGGGCTCGGCTTTCCGGAGGGCCCGACCGTCCTTCCCGATGGAAGGCTCGTCTTCTGCGACGGCAACATCGGTGAGCTCTCTGTCTATGCCGAAGGGTCGGTGGGAACGTTCGCGGTCACGGGTGGCTCGCCGTGGGGTGCGGTGCTCGGCTCCGACGGCGCGATCTATGTCACCCAGGGTGGCAACGTGCCCGGCAGCGGCGACACGAGCGCGGTCTCGGGCATCCAACGCGTCCGCGCCGACGGCACGGTCGAGCTGCTGCACTCCGAGCTCGACGGGCGCACGCTCTACGGCCCCAACGACCTCGCGTTCGGTCCCGACGGACGACTCTGGTTCACCGATTCCGGCTCCGAGCACGACGATCGCTTCGACGTCCGCTCGCCGGGCCGGCTCTTCGTCGCCGATCGCAACGGCGGCGAGATGATCCTCGAGCTCCCGGACGTGTATCCGAACGGGATCGCGTTCGACGCGCAGCGCCGGCTGTACTGGACCGAGTCGATGGCCCACCGCGTCTGCCGGCTCGACGACGGCGCTCCGACCGTCTTCTGCCAGCTCTCGGACGACTACGTGCCCGACGGCATGGCGTTCGCCGCGGACGGCCGTGCGTTCGTGTGCACGACGGTCTCGGAGGGTGTCAGCGTCCTCTCGGCCGACGGTGCGCTCCTCGAGCACATCGATCTCGGCGAGCACGCGACGAATTGCATCTTCGACGGGCCGACGCTCTACGTGACGGCGACCCACGTCGCGGAGATCGAGGCCTCTCAGCGCACGGGCACCCTCTGGGCCGTCGAGACCGACGCCGCCGGCGGACTGCCGCTCATCCCGGGCGCGCTCTAGACACCCATCCGATGAACTCGAAAACGCGTACCGTGCGGCATGGGCCACGCACGGCTCCTCGCGCTGGTATTGCGGCACCCCCACCCGGCCGATCTGGGCCGCACGGTCCGGGACGGAACGACCTTCGCCGCGCTGCGTCAGCTCGAAGCCCGCGGGCTCGTGATGCGACGGCGCGGGCTCTACCGGCTCACCCGCCGCGGCCGCCACGAGCTCTCGATGGCTTGGGCCGTTGCCCAGCTGCTCAGACGAACCGGCCGCGATGTCCGGCGATGAGGGAGATGACCGAAATCTCCCTGCAAGGCCGGCGGAACGGCCGCTCAAGTCCTCTCGCCTTCGGCCGATACCCGAGGGATGGAACTGCGGGGTCGCGGCCGCTCGGACCAATTCGAGAATCTGCTCGCTGAAGGCGAGCCGCTGCGCGGTCCCGGCGCCGTGCGCGCCCTCGTCCCCCTCGTTCCGGGTGTCGCCGCCGCGGCCGCCGCGTTCCTCCTCGCGACCCGCCTTGGGCTCGATCATCCCGCTCTCGTCTTGGTCGCGGCCGTTGTCGTCGCAACAGCATTCAGGACACGAGCCGGCTTCGCGGCAACGATCGCCGGCGCCGCCTTGTTCGCGTTCGGCGGGTCAGGCGAAGACGTCTTCGACACGCTTCTCTTCATCGCCGTCGCCTCGGCGGTCCCGGTCCTCGCGGGTCGGTCGCGGCGCGAGCAGGCACGCCTAACTCGCTCCGACCATCGCTATCGGATGCTCGTCGAGGAGCTCCCGGTCGGCCTCTACCTCGACCTGCCGGACACATCGGCGACCAATGTCTACTCGAACCCGGAGATCGTCCGGATGCTCGGCTACCCCCCGGAGACGTGGGTCGGTGACGCGGAGTTTTCGCCTCGATCCTGCACCCGGCCGATCGTGAGCGGGTGCTCGAGGATTTGGGGCGGGCGATCACCGACGGCGGCCGCTTCGACGAGCTCTACCGTCTGCGCGATCTCGCCGGTCGATATCGATGGATCGTCGACCGCGGAACCCTGATCAACGACGAGCGCGGGCGCCCACTTTACGTCCAGGGCGTGCTCCTGGACGTCACGGCCGAGCGGGAGGCCGAAGAGCGCGCCGCATCCGCCCAGCGCCGCTACCAGTCCTTGATCAACGAGCTGCCGCTCGTGACGTACATAGAGGACGCCCGAGACCTCGGACAGACGCTCTACATCAGCCCGCAAGTCGTCGAGTTCCTGGGCTACCCGGTCGAGCGCTGGCTCGACGACAAGGATTTCTTCTTCACCGTCCTCGACCCACTCTTCCACGACGACGTCCACGCTGCCCGCTTCAGCGGCCAAACGGACACCGCACGCGAGTACCGGCTGATCGCCGCGGACGGCAGCCACCGCTGGATCGACAGCCGCCGCACGCTCGTGCACGATCCGGAAGGACAGCCGCTGTATGTCCAGGGCTTCTGGGTCGACATCACCGAGCGGCACGAGCTCGAGCAGCAGCTCCGACGCCAGGAGCGCCTAGACGCGATCGGCGAACTGGCGGCCGGGCTCGCGCACAACTTCAACAACATGCTGCTCGCGATCCGTGGCTACGCCGAGCTCGCCGCCGCCCGCACCACGATCGCAGCAGCGCGCGGCGATCTCGCGGTGATCGTCGACAGCGCCGACCGGTCGAGCAAGCTCGTACACCAGCTGCTCGCCTTCAGCCGCCGCCAGCAAATGCAGCCGCGTCCGACCGACCTGCGCCTCATCACGAGCGAATTGCTCGACCTCCTGCGACCCCTGCTCGGCGCGCAAATCGAGATTCGCTACCGCGCCTCGCCGCAACTGCTGACCGCCTGCGTCGACCGTTCGCAGGTCGAGCAGGTGATCATCAACCTCGCCGTGAACGCGAAAGACGCGATGCCCGACGGCGGCACGCTGACGCTCGACCTTCAACCGGCGGACGACGGCGACAGCATCGTGCTCACCGTGAGCGACACCGGCTCGGGCATTCCCCCGACGATCGCGGGCCAGATCTTCGAACCGTTCTTCACAACCAAGCCCACCGGAACGGGTCTGGGACTCGCGAGCGCGCACGGAACGATCGAGCAGAGCGGAGGCACAATCCGCATTCGCGAGACAGGTGCCCACGGCACCACCTTCGAGATCAAACTGCCTGCAGCCGTCGTCACAGCCGCGGCCGCCTGAACCACGGGCCGCACCGAACGCGGCGCCACTGAGGCGAAGGCGCCCGACGAGCTCGCCAACGGGCCGTTCGCCACCCCTTTCATCGCCGGTTCTCCACGGCACGCGCGCGCGTTTTGAGTTCTTGGCGCCTTCGGACCACGTAAGGACGCCTGCGCAGCCGAGCGCCCTGCACTTTGTGTTGACTCAACACAAAGCTGACTGACGCTCCGAAGCTTTGTGTTGACTCAACACTTAGTCGGGGCCCGTCAGGGTGTATCGAGGAACGCTGGCCCAAGCGGCCGCGCTCCACCTACTCGTCACCGAGTTGCCTTACGAGATCCTCCGGCGTTCCAACGGCGTGCGCGGCTTCGTAGATCGCTTCATCAGGCTCTTCCGACAAGGCGAAGGCAAGCGCCGAGACAGCCCGTGCGCGGCGGAACAAGACGTCGTAGTCGGATGCGGCCTGCGCGTCCCACGCGGCCTGGTCGAAGCGATCGGCGAGTTCGCACATCGAAGCAGCGGCCTCGGCATCAACGGTTCTTCGTTCGAGTGCGCGAAGCGCATCGAGCGCCGTTGTGTCATCGACCCCGGCCGCACGGATGGCTAGGCGGCACGCCTTGACTGCGATCTCGGGCCAGTCTTGGCGATCCAGGGACGCGAAGGCGTCTTCCGACCGAAACCGCGTCATCCGATCACGAGGGCGCAAACGAAGATCACCGCTGCAGCACCGCCCAACGCGGTCGCGGCTATCGCCGCTCGCCGGCGGTTGACCCGCCGAGCGTCTAACCACTGCCCGGTGATCGCATGACCGGCCTCTTCCCACCGAGACGGCGCGCTCAGGCCGAGGACCGGCATACCCACGCCGAGCAGCACCGACGTCGCGAAGAGAAACCACCGCCCCGTGAATGCGAAGAACGCCTGAGATCCGACGCCGACCGCTCCCAAGGCGAGCGATCCACGAAGCCCGAGCTGCGCCGAGTGGCTGTAGTGGCGGACGCGGTCGCCCATCTCTAGACCAACGACACACCACCGGTCGACGATTCGCACTACCGGCGATCGGGTTTGCCTGGCAAAGACCGCGGATGCGTGGTATACTACGCAAGCCCATTCCGGCACGACCGAAAGGAGAACCACATGCCCAGCACGACCACCACCGATTTCGCGCAGCAGGCGCAGGAGCAGACGCTCAACACGATCCGCCAGTCGCAGCAGGCCGTCGTGGAGGCCGTCCACGCGTGGGCCGAGGCCGTCGAGAAGGCCGTCCCCGAGACGCCGTCGCTGCCGTTCGCGAACGAGCTCCCGACGCCGCAGCAGCTCGTCCAGACGAGCTTCGACTTCGCCGAGCAGCTGCTGAAGGTGCAGCGCGAGTTCGCCGAGAACCTGCTCTCAGCCGCCGCTCCGGTGATCGACAAGACGCAGCCGCACGACTCGTAACATCCCTACGTGGCCGAAGATCCTTGGAAGCAACAGGTCGAAGCGTTCGGCCAGTTCATCAAGACGCAACGCAAGCTGGCGAAGCTTTCGCTCCGCCAGCTTGCAGCGGCGTCCGAGGTCTCGGACGCGTACCTGAGCCAGCTCGAGCGCGGATTGCACGCACCCTCGATCCGCGTGCTCAAGTCGCTCGCCGACGCCTTCGGCATGTCGCCCGAGACGCTGCTCGCGCAGGCGGGGCTGCTCGACGACGACGACGAGGGCGAGCGCATCGACACCGAGACGGTGATCCGCGCCGACCCGCGGCTGACCGACCCGCAGAAGGAGGCGCTCCTCGGCGTCTATCGGGGCTTCGTAGGCGGGAACGGCTGACCGCTACGAGAGCGCCGCAGCGGCTGCGCGCAGCCGGCCGGCGTCGAAGGCGCGGATCGCGAGGTTTGCGTCGAGGACCGCGTGATTCAGTCGCCGCGGCGCCGACGCGTCGCCGATCGTGGCGAGCGCAGGCCCGGCGTCCTCGAGCGCGCGCGCCAGCTCGTCGTTCGCGCGCAGCGCGGTCCGGACGACGACGAGGCCGGCCTCCGTCTCCGTGTGCTTCTTGCCGAACCCTTCCGCGAGCGAGACACGTGCGCCGTCGACGGAGACGACGTTCGCCAGCACGCGCACGTCGACGCCGGCCGACCCCAGCCGGGTCGCGACGTTGCGCGCGCTCTCGTGCGGGATCGCGAGCCCGACGCCCGGCGCCGGCGTCACGAGCTCGACCTGCACGCCGCGTTGCGCGAGGTACTCGGCAGCGCTGATCGAATGCCAGAAGCCGCTGCCGTCGTCGGCTACGAGCGCCGTCGACGGGAGGTCTCCGACGACGCCGCCGAGCAGGTCCCAGACCGTCACGACCCGCCCGCCGCCGGAGACGGGAACGTCCGCCGGCTGCGGCGTCGCCCCCGCCGCGCACACGACGAGGTCCGGCGCGTCGGCGAGCACGGCGGCCCGTGCGGCCTCCGCGCCGAGGCGGATCTCGACGCCGAGCCGGCGGAGCTCGCCTTCTAGATACGTGACGAAGTCGAGCAGCTCCTCGCGCGTCGGCCCGGCGGCGGCGACTCGCAGCTGGCCGCCGAGCACGTCGGACCGCTCGTAGAGGACGACGCT
>JABFWJ010000014.1 GCA_013362295.1 Thermoleophilia bacterium | reverse complement strand
CGGGCGAGAGGGGGTAGATGGCGGGCAGCACCGCACCGGCGGATGCGACGACGCCGAGTGCAAACCCGGCAGCGACCCAGCGCACCGGCGGGCGCGGAGCGCGCGCAGCTTCGGCGCGCTCGATCGCGTCGGCCTGTTGCCATTCGAGAGCCCACCCGTCGGTCGACTCGGCCTGAACCGGGACCCGTGTCTCGACCCCTGTCGACATCGTCCTACTTCGCGGACTTCCCGACCTTCACGATCGGACAGTTGAGGATGATGTGCGGCTCGGTCTTGGTCAGGTTGCCCTGCTTGACCGCGGCCTCGACGTCCGTGTCGGACTTGAGCAGCGTCGGCGTCACGCCGGCTTTCCACATGACGATCTCCTCGTGCCAGAGCGGCGTGTAGTCGGGCTCGCCGGGCTCGGAGCCGAACACCGGCAGCTGCCCGGCCGCCGTCTTGCCCTCGAAGAAGTAGATGTCGTCGGTATCGGCCATCGGCACCTTGCCGAGCTCCGACGAGAAGTTGATGTGCTCCTGCGTCGCCTGGGTCTTGTCCGAGACGTCGGTGTTCAGGAACGTGTCCTTGTGACCGTCGTAGAACCCGTGCATCGCGGGCCTGGTGATCTTGCTCATCGGGCCCATGCTCGGACCCATGCCCGGATGACCTCCCCCGGCCGCAGCTGCCACGACAGCGGTCGCCAGCGCTGCGGCGATCACGGTGGCAATCGGAAATACGGTGTTTCGTCTCATGCTTCCCGGCTATCCCCGGCGGCGCGCGTGAAAACCGCGTCAGGCCCGAGATGAAGAAACTCTCATGCCGCGGGAAGCCGGACGGTGAAGGTGGTCGCCAAGGCAGGCTTCGAGCGCACCTCGAGCGTGCCGTCCATGGCGGCGACGAGGGAATGGGCGATCGCCAGCCCGAGCCCCGAGCCGTCCGGCAGGGTCGCGCGCTCACGTGTGCCCCGGTAGAAACGCTCGAACACATGCGGAAGCTCGTCGGGCGGAATGCCGCAGCCGTCGTCGTCGACGTGGATCAGAGCAGCGCCGTCGACCCGCTCCGAGCGAAGCGTGATGTGCCCGTCCTCGGGCGTGTGCTTGATCGCGTTCGTGACGAGATTGCTCGTGACCTGCAGCAGCCGTTCCGCGTCGGCGCGCGCGTACACCACCGGCTCGGCGTCGACCCGGATGTCGCGCGGGGCGAGGAGCATCCCGCGGAGCAGCGCCTCGCGGAGCACGAGCTCGAGCTCGACGGGCTCGCGCCGCAGCACCATGCCTTCGTCGAGGTGCGCGAGCAGCAGTAGATCGTCGACGATCCGGCTCATTCGTTCGAGCTCGTCGCCGACCTGTGTCAACCGCCGCCCGTCGAGCTCGTCCGCGAGCACCTCGAGCTGTCCGCGCACGACGGTGAGCGGCGTGCGCAGCTCGTGCGAGGCCTCGGCGAGGAAGCGGCGCTGCTTGTGAAACGCCTCCTCGAGTCGTTCGAGCATCGAGTCGAACGAGTCTGCGAGACGACCGACCTCGTCGGGTGGGCCGTGGAGCGACAGTCGGCGTGAGAGATCTCCGGCCGCCTCGATCGCCCCCACCTCGGCGGCCATCGTGCGTAGCGGACGCAGGCTGCGCCGGACGACCGCGAACCCGAGCAGCAGCGAGAGCAGGATTCCGACCGCGCTCGCGATAGCGATGCCCGAGACCAACGCATGCAACGTGCGTTGCTGCGGTCGCTCGTAGGCGAGGAGGATAAGGGTGCCGAGCCGCCCACCGTGAGCGAGAATGGGCACGGTCAGCCCGCGCACACCGCCTTCGGATCCCTGGAGGTTCCACCAGCGGACGTGCGTCGCGCTCAGGAGCGCGCGCGGCTCCCCGACCTCGTACAGATCGCCACCGGCCGCACTGGTGAGCAACCTGCCGTCGGGAAGGCCGATCGCGGCCATCTGGCCCTCGGGTAGCGGATGCTCGGCGAGCCAGTGGCGCGTCTCGACGGCGAGTTGCGCAGGCTGCCGGACGCGGGTGGCCGGGCCGGCCTGGAACGATGCGGCCGAGCTGATCAGCTGCCGATCGAGCGTCCGGTCGAGATGCGAGCGCGCGATCACGACGGCCACCCCGGCGACGAACAGGACGCTCGCGGCTGCGAGGAGGCCGAAGACCCCGGCAAGGCGCAGTGAGAGTGAAGGAGCCCGGGCGAGCCGCATCGTCGGAAGCCGGCTTACCGCGGTTGCCATCGCGCACTCTCCACACTCAGCCGCACCGACTGACGCCGCAGGGGCTCGCGGTGCGCCGGCATCCGCGGTGGACGCACGGTGGGCAGGACGATCGCGGGCGGCGAGGATGACCGCGGAGTGACCCGGACCACACCGGCGATCGCCAGCACGACGAAGATCGCGGCGGCGACGAAGGCGAGGAGCGCGAGCCTCATCCGGCTGCGGCTTCCTTCAGCGCGCCGGCCCGTAGGCGGTAGCCGCGCCCGCGCACCGTCTCGATCACGCCCGCCCCGAGCTTGCGTCGAAGCGCCCGCACGTACACGTCGACGACGTTCGAGCCCGGGTCGAACTCGATCTGCCAGACCAGCCGCAGCAGCTCTTCGCGAGAGAGCACCTCCCCGCCGCGGCGCGCGAACGCCGCGAGGAGACATGCTTCTCGCCCCGAGAGCAGGACCGAGCGGGCGCCGATCGAGGCACGGTTGGTCGCGAGGTCGAGCGTCAGCGCGCCGGCTTCGATCAGCGTCCCGCCTTCCTCGCGCCAGCGCAGCCGGGCCTTGATCCTCGCCGCCAGCTCGGCGAGCGAGAACGGCTTCGTGACGTAGTCGTCGGCGCCGCCTGCGAATCCGGCGAGCTTCGATGCGGGATCGGCGCGGGCGGTCAGCGCGATCACGGGCAGCCGCGGCCGTGCCTCCCTGATCGCACCCAGCAGCGCGAGGCCGTCGACGTCCGGAAGCATCAGGTCGAGCAGCACGAGGTCGAACGGTCGCGACCGGAGGAGCTCGATCCCCGCGGTGCCGTCAGGCGCCGACGTCACCGAGAAGCCGCGGGTGCCCAGCCCCGCCCCGACCACCTCGCGAATCCTGGGATCGTCCTCGATCAACAGCAGCTGCGTCATGCCGCTCCCTCATGGGTTTCCCCTTTTCGACGAGGGTCAAGCCTGGAACTCGTTTCGGGTGCGGTTCAGGGTGAGGCCGTGAAGCGGACCCGGTGCCAGGCGTTGTTCACGTAGCCCTTCAGGTTCCAGATCTTCGCGGGGTCCTCCGGCTGCGTCGACGCCGCCGAGTCCCAGGCGCGGACCAGCACCTCGCCCGGACCGGGCTCGACCTCGAGGTCGGACTCCCAGAGCCGCCAGCTCCCGGCCTCGCCGTCGCCGAGGAGCCGGGCGGAGGTGAACGTCCTTCCACCGTCGATCGAGAGCTCGACGCGCTCGATCCGGCGTGTGCCGCCCGTGACCGCATAGCCGCGCACGCGCAGCTTCCCGCGCACGGCCTCCCCGTCGAGCGGACTGCAGATCGCGGCATTCACCGGAAGCTCCCCGAGCGCGATGCCGTGGTCGTGACTCGCCGTCTCGGTTCGGACGTCGGCGGGAAAGAGCCGGTAGGTGCGGGCCTGGAAGTAGTTCGTCGACGGCTCGTGCTGGACGGAGACGCCGGAGAGCCACTTGACGCTGCGTGCGCCGATGTAGCCGGGCACCACGACGCGCAGCGGACGGCCGTGCGCCGGCAGCAGCGGCACGCCGTTCATCTCGTCGGCGAGCACGACATCCGCGCTCAGCGCTTTCGCGAACGGGATCGAGCCGCCGAACTCGGTCAGCTCACCCTCCTCCTCCGCCTGGTCGAGCCCGGCGAACGCGACGTGGCCGGCGTCGGTGTCGGCGCCCGCCGCCTCCAGGACGTCGCGCAGGCGGATGCCGCTCCAGACGGCGTTCCCGATCGCGCCGGCGCTCCAAGGCGCCTGGCCGGGAATCGGCGCGATCGCCGCGAGCTCGCTTCGACGGTTGCCCGCGCACATCAGCGTGGCCGCGACGCTCACGCGTTCGAACCGCCCTCGCAAATCTTCGAGTGAGAGGCTCAACGGTTCCCGGACCAGCCCCGAAACCGTGAGCCGATACGACGCGGGGTCGACCTCGGGCACCGGCCCGTGGTTGCGGACGTAGAACGCGTCGGTGGGCGTGACCGGCGCTGCGCAGAGCACGTCGAGCGGCGTCTCCATGTTCAGCGGCTCCTCGCTCCACGTGACGAGCTCGCGCCGTTTCCCCGCGTCCGCCGCCTGCCGCGGCCGCGCGGGCGGGCGCGTCGAGGTCGACGCCGCCCAGGCGTCGATGCCGCCGACGAGGTCGATCACCGACCGACGGCCATGCCGACTGATCAGACTTGCCGCGATCGCGGAGCGATAGCCGCTCCCGCAGTGCACGACGAGCTCCCGGTCGAGCGGGAGCTCGTCGAGCGTCTCCGCCAGGCGGATCAGCGGGACGTTACGGCTCGCGTCGATGCGCTGCTCGCGCCACTCCTGCTCGGTCCGCACGTCGATCACGAGCGGCGGGTGGGAGCCCTCGAGGCGCTCGGCCAGCGTGGCCGCCGTGATGCGCTCGATGCGGCCGACGAGATCGGGGCGCGGCTCGAGCTCCTGCATGCCGCCCTCGAGGTAGCCCGCCACGTTGTCGAACCCGATGCGGCCGAGCCTGATCGCGGCTTCCTGCTCGCGTCCGGGCTCGGCGACGAGCACGATCGGCCGCGACTCGTCGAGGATCGTTCCCGCCCAGGTCGCGTAGCTCCCGCCCAGGCCGACGTTGACGCTGCCCGTCAGGTGGGCGCCCGCGAAGTCGGCGGGATCGCGCACGTCGAGGAGCTGCGCGCCGCCGGCCGCGAGGGTGAGCACGCGCTCCAGCGTCAGCGGCGTCAGCTCCTCCGCGAGCGCCTGCTCGAGCGTCGGCCGTTCCTTCGCGTTCAGCACGGCGTCGTAGCTGAAGTACGCCGGCGTATCCGGCTGTTCGGCCGTGACCACACGGACGAACTCCTCGCGGCTCATCGGCTGCAGCGCGTAGTTGTACTGCCGCTGCACCCCGATCGTCGAGACGGTGTCGGTGCTCAGGTTCTTGCCGCAGAGCGAGCCGGCGCCGTGCGCGGGGTAGACGAGCACGTTGTCGTCGAGCGTCAGCAGCTTCTCGTGCAACGAGTCGAACAGGCTGCTCCCGAGCTCCTCGGCGCTCCAGCCCAGCGACGCCCGCAGGTCCGGCCGGCCGACGTCGCCGATGAACAGCGTGTCGCCGCTCAGCACCGCGTGCGGGTTCCGGGCGTCCCGTGCCAGGTCGTAGACGAGGATCGAGATCGACTCCGGCGAGTGCCCGGGTGTCTCGAGCACCTCGAGCCGGAGCTGCCCCAGCTCGAGCGATTCCCGGTCGCCGAGCGGCACGAAGTCGTACTCGGCCTTCGCCCGCGCGCCGAGATAGATCGTCGCCCCTTCGCGGTCGCGCAGCTCGAGGTGACCGGCGACGAAGTCGGCGTGGAAGTGCGTGAGGAAGACGTGGCCGATCCGGCAGCCGAGCCGGCGCGCATCCGCGACGTACTCGTCGACGTCGCGCTGCGGGTCGACCACGGCTGCTTCGCCGCTCGCCTCGTCGGCGACGAGATACGACGCATGCGCGAGGCAACCGAGGTAGTACTGCTTGAGGATCATCGGGCTCCGCTATGTACTTAGCAGGAGCCGCGACGAATGTCAGGTCTCGCGGACCTGCTCGACCGGAGTCCCGGTCGCGTGCACGCCGTTTGCCACCAATTCGCCGTCGACGACCGACTTCAGCTGTGCCGTGAGCGAGTCGAGCTCGGAGGTGAGCTGCTCGTCGGCGGCGAGGCTCACCGGGTCGATCGAAGAGACCGTGTCGGCGATCTGCTGTTCGAGGCCGATGACCTGGAGGCGCCCCGCGGGGCTCAGGTGGACGGGCCCACTCGTCTGCAGGACGTACTGCCAGGCGTAGGCGAACGTCCCGCACGAATTGCAGCCGGCATTCACGGCCGTCGCGGCGTTCGCGGGCGTGAAGACGCTCGGATCGCCGGTTACGAAGAGCACCTGGACCGCGACCGCGCTCGCGCGGCAGCCCGTGCAGGCGATCGACGTCGCGCTCGCGATGTTCGCGCTCGCGACGGTGTCACCGGCGACCGGTGCCACCTGAACGTGCGAGCGGGCCTGCCAGGCTTGATCGACCGTCGAGCGGACGAGCACGACGTTGTTCGCTCCTCCGCCTTGCGCGATCGTGTCTGCGGCGGCCGGCGCGGCCGCCACCAGGACGAGCGTCAGGACGAGGAGCAGCCTCTTCATACCCCTTACAACGCATAAGGGGGGCCTGCTGGATACGGCGGCCCCGCAGACGCGTTTCGAGGGCTCGATCAGCGCTTCGCGGGGAGCGAGCGGGCGTATGCCGTCCCGAGCCCGACCCACTTGGCGAGTTGCCGCTTGGTCTTCACGTCCTCGGTGGCAACGCGCAGCCAGCCCTGCATCGAGCGGCCGCGCATCTCCATCAGCTCGGCGTTCGTGGTCGCCACGAGCCTGTCCGATTCCGCCGGGTCGACCCGGACGAGCACGCCGCCCTGGCCGCTCGCGGCCACCGCCATGTTGCCGCCGACGAGAAACGCGAGCCCTCCGAACATCTTCTTCTCCGTCAGACCGGGCTCGTCGCCGACCAGTTCGCGGATGCGCTCCGCAAGCGCTTCGTCGTAGGCCATCGCCCGCGATCGTACGGCTTTCAGCCGGCGATCGCCGCGCGGGCGCCGGCTGCGCGCACCGCCTGGCTCAAGGTCTCGATGTCATAGGCGCCGTAATGACGGCGCCCGTTGACGAAGAAGGTGGGCGTTCCCGACACGCTGCTGAGGTCGGCGCCGTCGACGTCCTCGGCGACCCGGCCGGCCCAGGCGTGCTTCCTGAGGTCGCCGACGAAGCGCTCGACGTCCAGGCCGAGCTCGCGGGCATAGCCGATCAGGTCGCCGGGAGCGAGTGCGTCCTGGTGCCCGAGCAGCAGGTCGTGCAGCTCCCAGAACGCACCCTGCGCGGCGGCCGCCTCCGCCGCCTCGGCGGCGAGCGCCGCGTTCGGGTGGACGTCGCTCAGTGGGAGGTGCCGCCAGACGTAGCGAACGTCGCCGTAGTCGCGCAGGAGCTCGCGGACGACCGATTCGGCCTGTCCGCAGTAGGGACATTCGAAGTCGCCGTACTCGAGGAGCGTCACCGGCGCGTCCGCGGGGCCGCGAAAGTGATCGCGCTCGGCGTCGACCGGAACCGCGAGATCGATGATCGCCTCCGCGGTCCCGAGCAGCGCCCGGATCCGCAGGCGCCTCGGCAGGAGATCGGTTGCGCGGAAGAGGAGCCACGTCAGCAGCGACGCGCACAGCGCGGCGCTGAGCACGCCGAGCTTTGCCTCCGCGAGCTCCTCGCCGCGGAACGCGAGGCCTGCGATCAGCAACGAGACGGTGAAGCCGATGCCGGCGATCGTGCCGCCGCCCGCGAGCGCCGCCCACCCGACGGGGGGCCGCACGCGCCCGGCGCTCAGCTTCGTGACGAGCCAGGATGCGCCGACGATTCCGGCGGGCTTCCCTGCGAGGTACCCGAACAGAATGCCGAGCGTGATCGGCGCTGTGAACGCGTCCGAGAGAAAGCGGCCGTCGATGCGGATGCCCGCGTTGGCGAGCGCGAACAGCGGCACGATCACGTAGCTCGTCCACGGATGGAAGAGCTGCTGCAGGCGCTCGTTCGGCGAGATCGCAGAGGTCACGCCGACGCGCGCCGAGCGGGCCAGCTCGGGCGTCGGCTGCTCGCGGAAGAGACGGAACAAATCGGAGGCGCGCTCGAGGTCACCCCGTCCGGCAGGCGCCGCGAAGGTCAGCAGTCCCAGCGCGAGGCCGATCACGATCGGGTCGACACCGCTCTTCGAGAGTGCGATCCACGTGCCCGTTCCGAGCAGCGCGCAGGTCGCCGCGCGCTGCACGCGGAGCACGAGGGCGACGACGATGACCCCGACGAGCGCAAACGCGACCAGCAGTGGGACGAGGTGCAGCGAGCCGGCGTACACGGTCGCGATCACGATCAATGCGACGACGTCGTCGACGACCGAGACCGTCAGCAGGAATGCACGCAGGCGGACGGGGAAGCGCGGCCCGACGAGCGCGAGCATCCCGAGCGCGAACGCCGTGTCGGTGGACATCGCGACTCCCCAGCCGCTCGCCGAGCCGCGCCCGGCGTTCAGCGCGAGAAAGATCGCGATCGGCACGAGCATCCCGCCGATGCCGGCCGCGAGCGGCAACGCAACCCTGCGCCGCTCGCGCAGCTCTCCCATGTCGAACTCGCGGCGTGCTTCCAGACCGACGACGAAGAAGAAGAGCGTCATCAACCCGCTGTTCAGCCAGTACCGCAGGTCGTGCGAGAGGGCGGTGTGACCGACCCGAATCGAGAGCGTCGTCTGCCACACACGCTCGTACGACCCGACGTCGATGTTCGCCCAGACGAGCGCGGCGACGGCGGCGACGAGCAGGACCGCCGCGCTGCCCGTCTCGGTGCGCAGGAAGCCGCGGAGCGGCGTCTCCAGGTTCCGGACCCAGGCGGTGCGCCCGGTGAATGGCGACTCGCGCGAGGCGCTCGCGGTCAGCGCCTACACCTCCTTGGCCAGCGCGGGTTGCGGCACTCCGACGAGCTGGCCCCCCGGACAGCTTCGCGCTTCGACTGCGCGCCGCGGATTGGCGATTCCGATCGCCCCGACGATGCCGCCTGCGGCGACGAGCGCGGCACAGATGAAGATCGCATGGTGAAACGCTCGCACGGATTCGGGGTTCGCCGCGAAGGTGTCACCGACCAGCGTGCCCGCGACGACGACCCCGACGACCGAGACCCCGACGAGCCCGGCGACCCGCGCGACGGCGTTGTTGACGGCTGAGGCGATCCCCGCATCCTCCTCGTCCGCGTCCGCGAGCACGGTTGCCGTGAGCGGGGCGACGGTGAGCGAGAGTCCGACGGCGAAGACGAGGAGCGCTGGCAGCAGGCCGGTGAGGTACGAGACGTGCATGCCGACGCGCGCGAGCAGGAGGATGCCTGCCGCGGCGATCACCGGCCCCAGGCCCATGAAGAGGCGCGGCCCGAGGCGATCGGCGAGCGCGCCCGACCGGCGCGAGAGCGCGAACATGACCAGTGTCACAGGCACCGTCGTCAGGCCGCTCTTCAGCGCGTCGTAGCCGGCGACCTGCTGGAGATAGATGACGAGGAAGAAGAACAGGAACGCGACTCCTGCGTACATGCTGAGCGTCTCGACGTTGCCGACGGAGAAATTGCGGCGGGCGAAGAGATCGAGCCTCAGCATCGGCTCGAGGGCCAGCCGCTCGTAGCCGATGAACGCCGCGAACGCCGCGACGCCGCCCGCGAGCGGAACGACAATCGTCGCGCTGCCCCAGCCGTGGCGGGGCTCCTCGATCAGCGCGAACACGAACCCGCCGAGCCCGGCGACGCACAGGCCCGCCCCGGGGAGATCGACGCGGCGGCTCGAGGCGCGCGTGCTCCGTGGCACCGCCGCCAGGATCAGCGCGAGCGTGGCGAGGACGAGCGGGACGTTGAGCGCGAAGATCCACCGCCACGAGATCCCGTCGACGATTGAGCCGCCGGCAAGGGGGCCGACGATCGCCGCGATGCCGCCCCACGCCGTCCAGGACCCCACCGCCGCCCCTCGCTCGCTCGGCGAGAACGCCGCGACGATGATCGCGAGCGAGCTCGGCGTCACGAGCGCGCCCGCGGCGCCCTGCAGGGCGCGTGCCGCGATCAGCGCGCCCATCGTCGGGGCGAGGGCGCAGAGGAGCGAGAGGATCCCGAAGGCGGCGACGCCGAACGCGAACACGCGCCGCTCGCCGTAGATGTCGCCCAGCGAGCCTCCGATCAGGATCAGCGAGCCCAGCGCGAGCAGGTACGCGTTCGACACCCACTGCTGCGCGGAGAGGCCACCGCCCAGATCCCGCTCGATCGCGGGCAGCGCCACCCCCACGATCGACCCGTCGATCGTGGCCACCCCCGACCCGAGGATCGCCGCGAGCAGCGTCAGCCGCTGGTGCCGGCTCAAGCTGCCGGCTCGAGCGCCGCGAGCGACCTCATGGGTGCTGGGCCTCACAGCCCTCGGGAGTGCTCGGCGGGTAGACCCGGATCCCCGCGGGATGCAGCTGCAGATAGCCCGGCAGGAGGCCGAAGACGGCAAGCGCGACCGGCAGGTGTGTCTCCGCATGCATCTCTCGCGAGTGTCTCCAAGCTCCCACGAACGCCGTCACGGGTGCGTCGGGCCGCAGCTCGATGATCCGCCGGAAGAGCGCGCCGGATTGGTGCTGCTGGTTCGTCACGACCCGATCCTTGACGCTCCACCAGAGCTGAAGAGGAACGCACGAGGCCGCGATCGCGCGCGCGTAGGTGACCGGGCTGCGTTCGGAGTAGGCGAGCGGTCGCGTCGCCGGAGTGCCGCCGACCTCCCGGCGCGCCAGGCTCTGCAAGGCACGCCCGATCGGCCCGTGCCATGCGCGGCGACAGGCGCGGTTGCAAGGCATGTGCCGGAAGCGCCGGTACTGCAGCGCCATGTTCGTGACCGAGTCGAACGCGGCGGCGCCCGCCAGGAGCCGCGGGTGGCGTGCCAGGAGGAGGAGGGTCTCCTGGCCGCCCATGCTGCCGCCGAGCGCATAGACGCGGCGCTGGTCGACATGCAGCCACGGCAGCGTCAGGTGCGCGATCACCGGCATCCGCGCGAGGTCCTCGATCTGCCCCGCCGATCCCCACGAGTACCGACCGAGGCGGCGACCTTCACCCTCGGGGCTGATCACCGCGAACCGCCCCACGGCCGGCAGACCGCGCCAGAGCTTCGTGTTCGCCCGCGCGCTCACCCCGCGGCCGTGAGGCGAGATGACCAGCGGGATCGGCGGAGCGTTCTTCGGCCCGTACCAGGCCGGAACGACGACGTAGGCCTTCCGCCTGACGCCGTCGTGCGCCCGGTAGTGAATCAGCACGACCCGCACCTGACGCTGCGGGGCCGCGGGAGCAGACGCGACGAGTAAGGCCGCCACGGCCACGGTGAGCAAGAGCGTGTTGCGCGCAGCCGCCAGACGCCAAATCTAGTGCGCAGCGCGGGTACCTGACAAGCGCGCGACCAACTCGACCGGTCCGGACAACCCCGAGAGATCGAGCGTCGCGTCTGCTGCGTCGAAGCGGCGAAACGCGCGGCCGGCAAGCGTGACCGCGGCGATGCGCCTCCCGCGCGGCAGCCGCAGCCGCACGGAGAGCTGCTTCGCGCGCGCGGGAATCTCGACCCTCACGCTCACCGAGCCGCTCCGGGCCGCGAGCGAGTACGAGACCGGCCCGAAGCTCGTCGGTGCGCCCGACACGGCGATGCGCTTGCCGGCCTCGAGCCAGGAACGCGGTGTCGAGAAGGCGAGCTGCAGGCCGCTCGGCGTCTCGTGCACGAGCATGACGCGCAGCGTCTCGAGGAATGCCGCGTTGCTCGCACCGTTCGGGGGCAGGTACATCGCCCGGTAGGCCGCGCCGTCGAGCGGCGCGATCGTCGCGGCCTCGCCCGAGACGAAGGTCTGCTGCGTCATCCCGGCGGCGAGGTTGCCGTAGAGGCTGAGCACGAGCTGGTCGCTCTGGTCGTTGTCGGCGAGGAAGCGCGCGTCGCTGTTGCCGTAGACCTGGTCGGTCCCGGAGACCGGCGGGCGCGCATCCCTCCCGTACAGCGCGTAGCCGCCCGCGCGCACCAGGCCGAGCAGGCGCGAGCCGTGCCGCAGCATGTACCCGAGCACGCCTTTCGCCTCGCGGCTTCCCGGTGCGAAGAAGCCCGAGGCAAGCGCGTACGGCATGACGAGGTTCCAGTAGCTCCCGAGGCGCTCCTGCGTCAGCGACGCGTACGGCCGCTCGCCGTCGAGCAATTGCACGGGAACGAACAGCGAGCCGTCCGGGAGCGCGCGCTCCGACCTGCGCACGGCACGCTTCAGTGCCGCGCCGAGCTGCGCCGCCAGCCGCCGGCACCTCGCGGCGAGCGCGGGCTGCCCCGTCCACTCGTCCGCGATCGCGCGCAGCCCTGCCCACACCACGGTCTGGGAGTGCAGGCCGAGCACCGCAGCAGGAATGTCCGACGAATAACGCTCCCGGCCGAGCAGGCCCCCGCCCCGTTCGATCTGCCGGCCGAGCGCCGCGACGTACCCGCGCAGCACGGGCGTCGTGCGCTCCAGGAATGCGCGGTCGTCCGAGAGCCGGACGTACTCGGCGACCGCGAGCAGCCGCTCACCCTTCTTCCAGTTCGGGTACGGCGTCGGCTCTCGCGTCAGCGAGGTGGTCAGGATCGAGCGGGCGACGCTCTCGAAGCCGTGCTCGGCCAGGACCTGCGCAACGTCGACGCTCTCCGGAAACGAGAACTCTTCGTACGGGTTCCCGATGCTGTAGCGCCAGGTCAGCACGAGGTCTTGGATGAGCAGCGCACGCTCGGCGTTCTGCACGCGCGGCTCCGGCACCGAGATCGCCATCCCGTCGGCGAGCCGCTCGCGCCAGTACGCGTTCACCGAGGCACGCGCTGCGGCGTACGCGGCCGGGGTCACCGCACGTGGAGGCCACGCGGCGTAGACGGTGCGCAGTGCACCGCGACGGATGGTGAACGAGGAGTGCCCGAGCCGTAGCCGGACCGTGTGCCGGGCCTGCCGCGCGTCGACGGCGATCTGCACGAAGCTGACGAGCCGGCCGGCGCGCGCCGCAAACGACTCCTGGCGGTAGCGCGCGCGGACCGCGTCCGTGTAACGCGTCTCGAGGATCGGCAGGTAGCCGCCTGCGAGCGCCGGCGCCGCGAGGCGTGCGAGGCAGGAGCCGAACCGCTCACGGCCGTCTCCGACGAGCACGGAGAGCGACCGGCCGCCGATCCGCTCCGAGATGATCTGGCTGCCGTCGGCGACGTGCAGCGCGACCGAGCCGGCGCCGCGCGGGCCGTCGGGCTGCGCGAACGGCAGGTAGTAGACGCCGGACGCGGTGAGCGGCTTGCCTCCCGGCCCGCGGGCGAACAGCAACGGCTTCAGGTAGCCGCGCGCACCCTCGTAGGTCGGTCCGCCCCGCGCCGCGAGCAGCCGGTTCCCCCAGACGTCGGTTCTCGCGCGCAGCGCCGAGAGCGTCCTGTTCGTGTAAGCGGCGGTCGCACCGGCCGCCGGGCACCCGGCCGTCGCCCCTCCCGGCCGTGCGTTGCTCCCCGCGAGCAGGAGCAGCACGCCGGCCAGCAGCGCGAGTCTCATCCCAGGTCGGCACCCAGCCCGAGCAGCAGCCCGTCGGCGGCGACGGCCGGGCTCGTGGTGATGAACAGGATCACGCCGTCGCGCGGCGCCGCGATCTCCTCGAGTGTGTCGCCCCACAGGTTGCGGACGCGGCCGAGCGGCTGTCCGCCGGCCACCTCGTCGCCCGAGTCCACGGCGGCGTCCCACCAGCCCTCCTGCGTCGAGCGCAGCCAGATGAAGCTGCCGACCCGCCGCTGTCCGGCCGGAGGCGGTTCGGGCGCGCCCGGGAGCATCTCGAGCCGGCGGAGCACGTTGCGCACGCCGTGGACGAGCGCGTCCACCGCGCTCTCCTCGAGGAGCCCGCGACCGCCGGCCTCGGCGATCACGCCGGGGATGCCCGCCGCCGCGGCGGCGCTCGTCGTCAGGCCGCCGAGCCCGCCCGCGTGCGGCTCCTCCCGGACGACGTAGGGCAGGTTGAAGGCAACCGCGATCTCGTGGGCCTGCTCCTCGACCGGCGACGCCTCGTAGATGGCGAAGGGCTCGAGGCCCTCCACCTGGTCGCCCCCGTGCAGGTCGAGCAGCACGTCGGCCGGCGCGATCAGCTCGTCGTAGATCGAGCGCGCGAGGACGTCGGTGTACGTCCCGTCGAGCGAGCCCGGAAAGCTGCGGTTGAGGTTCTTCCCGTCCGCCGGAACGACGAATGCCGACCGCCGGCGGAACGACTCCATGCTCACGACCGGCACCGCAGTGATCGTCCCCGCGAGCTCGCTCGTGTCGAGCTCGGTCATGAATCTCGTCACGGCGGCGATCGACGAGTACTCGCAGCCGTGGATGCCGCCGATCAGCGACAGCCTCGGCCCGTCGCGCTTTCCGCGCGCCTCGAACGCGGGATGCTCGAGGCCGTGCCAGACGAACGTACGCCGTTCGATCACGACGCCTCCTGCAGGACTTCGGGCGTGTGCGCGGGCGGCGGCTCGCGCCAGGCGAAATGGCACGCCGCGAGATGTTCCGGGCGGCCGGTGAGCCCGGGGTCCTCGGTCGAGCACAGCGGCTCCTGCGCGATCGGACACCTCGGGTGGAAGCGACATCCGCTCGGCGGGTCGACCGGGCTCGGCGGATCGCCCACCACCCCGGCGCCCACCGACGCACGCCCGGGCACGAGCCGCGGCACCGCCGTCAAGAGGCCCTTCGTGTACGGATGACGCGGGTTCGTGAAGAGCTCACCGGTCGGGGCCGTCTCCACGATCCGCCCCAGGTACATCACGGCCACGCGGTCGCTGACGTGCCGTACGACCGCCATGTTGTGCGCGATCAACAGCACGGTCAGGCCGAGCTTCTCGCGCAGCTCGTCGAGGAGGTTGAGCACGGTCGCCTGCACCGAGACGTCCAGCGCCGAGACCGGCTCGTCCGCGACGAGCAGTTCGGGCTCGAGCGCCAGGGCCCGCGCGATCGCGACCCGCTGGCGCTGCCCGCCGGAAAACTGGCGCGGGTGAGCGTCGAGGGCGCGCGAGCCCAGCCCGACGAGGTCGAGCAGCTCACGGCAGCGCGCCTCGATCGCCGCCGGCGGCACCATCCGGTGCGCGCGCAGGAGCTCGGCGAGCGTCTGGCGCACCGTCATCCGCGGGTTGAGCGACGAGTAGGGGTCCTGGAACACCATCTGCACCCGCCGGCGCTGCGTGCGGGTCCTCGTGGCACCCAGCGTTTCGCCCCGGTACCGCACGGAGCCGGCGGCCGGCGACTCGAGGCCGACGATCGCCCGGCCGAGCGTCGACTTGCCGCAGCCCGACTCGCCGACCAGGCCGAGCGTCTCGCCTTCCGCGATCGACAGGTCGACACCGTCGACCGCGCGCAGGACTTCCGGCGCGAGGCCGCGCACACGGCGCGCCAGGCCGCCGCGCAGCTCGTACTGCACGTGCAGCCCGTCGACCTCGAGCAGGCCCTCAGGCACCGGCGATCACCGGCTCGCGTCGCACGTCCTCTGCACATCGCTCGTGGTACAGGCATCTTGTGGCGCGGACGCCGCCGAGCTCGATCAGCGGGATCGGCGCACCGCGGCAGTCGTCCTGCACGAACGGGCACCGCGGATGGAAGCGGCAGCCTGCAGGCGGAGACGCGAGGTCGGGCGGCGAGCCGGGGATCGACGACAGGTGCTCGCGCACCATGTCGAAGTCCGGCACCGAGCGCAGCAGCCCGAGCGTGTAGGGATGCCGCGGCTCGCGGAACACGGCGTCGACGGTTCCCGTCTCGACCACCTGGCCGGCGTACATGACCGCAACCTTCGTGCACGTCTGCGCGATCACGGCGAGATCGTGCGAGACGAACACGAGACTGACGCCCAGGTCGCGCTGCAGCGCTCCGAGCAGCTTCAGGATCTGGTCCTGGATCGTCACGTCGAGCGCCGTCGTCGGCTCGTCGCAGAGGATGAGCTTCGGGTCCGCGGAGAGCGCGATCGCGATCATCACGCGCTGCCGCATCCCGCCCGAGAGCTCGTGCGGGTAGGCCTCCACCCGCCGTGTCGGATCGGGGATGCCGACCAGCCGCATCAGGTCGAGCGCACGCGTGCGCGCTGCCCGGCGCGACAGCCCGAGCCGCACGAGCGGCGTCTCCGCGATCTGCTCGCCGACGCGCATCACGGGGTTCAGCGCCGTCTTCGGCTCCTGGAAGATCATCGCAACCGTCCGGCCGCGCAGCTCGCGCCGCTCGTCCTCGCCGGCCGCGGTCACGTCGACGCCGTCGATCTCGACGGTGCCGGACGCGATCCGCGCCGTGCGCGGTAGCAGCCCGACCAGCGCACGCAGCGCCATCGTCTTGCCCGAGCCGGACTCGCCGACGATCCCGAGCGCCTCCCCGGGCTGCACGTCGAAGGACGCCCCGTCGACAGCACGCAGCACGCCGCGCGCGAGGTTGAACTCGACGCGCAATCCCTCGACGCGCAGCAACGGCCGGCTCATTCGGGCCTCAGGAGGTCGGCGAGCCCGTCGGCGAGCAGCGACAGCCCGAGCGCGGTGATCACGATCGCGACGCCCGGGATCGTCGACAGCTCCCAGTGCGTCGTCAGGAACGTCTGGCCGTCGGCGATCATCCTCCCCCAGTCGGGCGTCGGCGGCTGCACGCCGAGGCCGAGGTAGCCGAGCGTGACGATCGCGAGGATGTCGAGCACGATGTCGGACATCGCGAAGACGATCGCCTGCGTGACCACGTTCGGCAGCAGGTGGCGGAACAGGATGCGGGCGTCCGACAACCCGCCCGCCTTCGCCGCGAGCACGTAGTCCCTCCGCTTTGCGACCAGTACCTCGCCGCGGATGATGCGCGCGTACGAGACCCAGCCGACGAGCGTGATCGCGATGTAGATGCTGCGCGTCCCCGGCCCCAACGCGAACACGAGCGCGATGATCAGGACGTAGAACGGAAAGGCGACGACGACGTTGACGAGCCAGTTGGTCAGCACGTCGATCCAGCGGCCGTAGTACCCCGAGAGGAGCCCGAGCAGCGTTCCGATCGCGAAGGGGAACAGGACGGCGAGAAACGCAACGCGCAGGTCGGTGCGTGCGCCGTAGACGAGCCGCGACCAGACGTCGCGACCGAGGTCGTCGGTCCCGAGCCAGTGCGAGCTCGACGGCCCGGCGAGCGTGTGCAGGAGATCCTGGTCGGTCGGATTGTGCTGCGTGATCAGCGGCGCGGCAGCCGCGGCCAGAACGATCATCCCGAGGATCGAGACGCCGGCGACGAAGCTCGGGGTGCGGTACCAGCGCCTCCGGAAGCCGCGGCGGTGCTCGACGAGCTGCGCCTCGGCGACGACCTCTGCCGCGACCGCCATCGGTGCTACTCGAACCTCACGCGCGGATCGAGCAGCGCGTGCGCGACGTCGGTGAGCAGGTACACGAGTACGACCATCACCGAGAAGACGAGCGTCACGCCCTGCACGATCGGGAAGTCGCGCTGGTTGATCGAGTTGATCATCAGCTGGCCGACCCCGGGCAGCGCGTACACCTGCTCGATCACGAGCGTGCCGCCGACGAGGTAGCCGATGTTCACGCCCAGCACCGAGACCGTCGAGATGACGGCGTTGCGCAGCGCGTGGCGGCCGAGCACGCGGCGCTCGGGCAACCCTTTCGAGCGGGCGGTCACGACGTAGTCGGACTCGAGCACCTCGAGCAGGCTCGCACGCAGGCTGCGCACGAGGATCGGCGAGATCCCGAACGCGACGGTCAGCGCCGGCAGGAACATCGAATGCAGGTGACCGGTGAAGCCGTTGCCGTAGCCGCCCACCGGGAACCCCCGGCCGAGGTGGAGGCCGAAGACGAGCAGCAGGACGATCCCGACCCAGAACGGCGGAAACCCGAGCCCGACGAGGGGGACCGCGCGCACGACGTGATCGGGTAACCGATCCCGGTGCGTGGCGGCGATCACCGCCAGGGGCACCGCGATCAGCACCGAGAGCAGTGCGCCGAATCCGATCAGCCAGAGCGTCACCGGGAGCCGCTGCAAGACGAGGCGGCCCGCCGACACGCCGTAGAACAACGACGTGCCGAGGTCGCCGTGGACGACGCGGCCCATGAACTTCCCGTACTGGACCGGCAGCGGACGATCGAGCCCCCACTGGTGGCGAAGCAGGGCCACGCGCTGGTCGGTGGCCTGGTTCCCGAGGATCGTCCGCGCCGGGTCGCCCGGCACGAGATGGATCAGGAAGAAGCACAGGATCGTGACCCCGAGGGCGATCGGGACGAGGTGCAGCAACCGCCGGCCGACGTATGCGCCGAGGCTCACGGGAAGACCCCCAAGGTCAGCGTGCTACCCGAGCCAGGCGTCCTCCAGGTGGTAGTTGCCGAGCGGATAGACGAAGAAGCCGTGCAGCTTGCTCGAGTACGCATAGCGGAACGGCGAGTAGTACAGGAAGCCGAGGAACGCGTCTCCTGCGGCGATCTGCTGCAGCTTGTTGTACAGCTGCGCACGCTTCCCGGCGTTCGTCTCGCGCTGTGCCTTGTGCGACAGGTTGACCACCGTCGGGTTGTTGTACTCGGTGAAGAACGAGTGCGCGCCGCCGCCCTTGATGTCGACCGCGAACGTCACGAGCTCGTCCGGGTCGGCGATGTCCATCGTCCAGTAGCTGAACGCCAGCTGGTAGTTCTGCTTCTGCACGTCCTGGAACTCCGTCGACGTGTCCTCCTGCTTGAAGGTCACGTTGATCCCGATCTGCTTCAGCGAGTTCTGCAGGATCTGGCCCATCGCGGCCTCGACCTGTGCGCCCGCCCCGACGAGCAGCGTCACCTTGAACCCGTTGGGGAACTTCGACTGCGCCATCTCTGCCTTGGCCTTGGCGATGTCGAACTGCAGCCCGCCCGAGTTCGGGTTGTAGAACGGCACCTGCGGCGGCAGGAACGAGTTGGCCGGCTTGCCGTGCCCGAAGAGCACGGACTTGATGATCGCCTGGCGGTCGATCGCGTGCGAGATCGCGCGCCGCACATGACGGTCGGCAAGCGGCGGATACTTCTCGTTCATGTCGAGGTAGTCGGTGCGCGTCGACGGGAAGAGCGTCATCGTCACGCCCGGGGTGTGCTGAAGCTTGGCGATCGAGTTGAACGGCGGGAACTCGTCGACCTGAATCTGGTTGCCGCGCAGCTGCAACTCGCGCGTGTTCTCGTCGGTGACGAACTTCCACGTGACCGAGTCGAGGTACGGCTTGCCCTTCTGCCAGTAGAACGGGTTGCGCTTGAACGTCACCGACTGCCCGACGACGCGCTTGTCCCACATGAACGGCCCGGTGCCGATCGGATGCTTGTAGAACTGCGCGCGCGGCTCACCGTTCCAGTTCTTCGGGATGATCCCGTTCGCGAACAGCGCGATGTCCGCGAGGAACGGCGCCCACGTGAACTTGAGGTTGAAGACGACCGTGCTCGGATTGGGCGCGGTGATGTTCTTGATCGCCGCGTCGAGGTAGCCCCAGCCCTTCGACTGCTTGCGCGCGTCGTCGATCGAGAACTTGACGTCGGCCGACGTCATCGCCTTGCCGTTCGAGAACTTGACGCCCGGCCGCAGCTTGAAGGTGTAGGTCTTGCCCCCGTTCGAGACCTTGACGCTCGTCGCGAGCCAGGGCTTCACGCGCTTACCGTCCGGCGTGACCGTGTAGAGCGGCTCCATGATCTGCTCGGCGAGCCAGATCGACTCGTTCTGGAAGACGTTCGTCTTGTCGAACGACTGCGAGTCCTCGATCCGCGCGAAGGTGACCGAGCCGCCGCGTTTCGGAGTGGCGGAGCGCGACGCCAGCGCCGCCGTCGCGCAGAGAGCCGAGACCGAGAGCAGGATCGCCAGGAACAGGAGACGGGTGCGTGCGTTCACGTTCACTCCTTCAGACGGCGGTGGGCATGCCTGTTACGTCTTGTATACATCACACGTTGGCCGACTACGTCGTCGTGGGAGCCGGGGCGATTGGCGGAACGGTCGGCGCCCGGCTCGCGCGGGGCGGCCGCTCGGTTCTGCTGTGCGACGCCGACCGCGAGCACGGGGCGGCGATCAACGAGCGGGGGCTGCGAATCGAGGGCCCGGTCGAGCAATTCACCGTGGAGGTCCCGGCGGTCTCGCCGGAGGAGCTCCCGGACGAGCTCGGTGCCGTGCTGCTCGCCGTCAAGGCGCAGCACACGAGAAACGCGCTCGAGGCGATCGTGCCGCGACTCGCGCCCGACGGGTTCGTCGTCTCGCTTCAGAACGGGATCAACGAGCCGCAGATCGCGTCGGTCGTCGGGCGGGAGCGCACCGTCGGCGCGTTCGTCAACTTCGGCGCCGACTACCTCGAACCCGGCCGCATCTTCGTGGGCGGACGGGGCGCGCTCTACGTCGGCGAGCTCGACGGGCAACCCAGCGCTCGGCTGGAACGGCTGGTGCACGACCTTCCCGACGCCAAGGAGACGTCGAACATCCTCGGCTTCCTCTGGGGCAAGGAGGCCTACGGGGCGATGCTGTTCGCGACCGCCGTCTCCGACCTCTCGATCGCCGACGCGCTCGCGGAGCGCCGCTACCGGGACGTCTTCGT
>JABFWJ010000159.1 GCA_013362295.1 Thermoleophilia bacterium | reverse complement strand
CTCTCGACCGGCGAGCAGCAGCGGGTCGCGCTCGCACGTGCGCTCTGCAGCGAGCCCGAACTACTGCTGCTCGACGAGCCGCTCGCCGCGGTCGATCCGAACCGCCGCGAAGAGCTGCGCCGCCTGATCGTGACGACACAGGAGGAGCGCGCCCTGACGACCATCTTCGTCACCCACGATCGGGCCGAGGCGGCCGAGCTCGGACAGCAGGTCGCGCTCCTGCTCGAGGGAACGATCATCCAACACGACACCCCGCAATCCCTGTTCGAGCGGCCCAGGAGCGCTGCCGCCGCCCGCTTTGTCGGCGCCAACCTCATCCACGGCATGGTCGAGGACGGGCTGCTGCTCGTCGGCGGCGCCAGGATCGCGAGCGAAGGCGACGACGGCGAAGCGGTGTTCGTGATCCGACCGGAGCGCGTCCGGATCGGGGCGGACGGCCCGCTCATCGCCGAGGTGCGCGGGGCCGACTTCCAGGGAAGCTACGTACGGCTGAAGCTGCGCGGCGACCGGTTCGCACTCGAGGCGCACGTCCCGTCCGACGAGGCGCCGCCGGTGGGAGCGCGCGTCCGCGTCGACTTCCCCGCCGAGTACCTCTGGCGGCTCGGCGGCGACTCCCGGCCAACCGCGGTTGCCGAGACGTGGACCGGCTAGAGCGTCCGCACGGCGAGCAGAACCCGCTGCGCGGCCGAGAGCGCGACGAGGGCAGCGAACCCCCAGGCGATCACGCGTGCCTCGTTCGGCAGAAGGCAGAACAGCACGTAGACGACGATCGTCTCCGTCCCCTCGGCCAGACCCGCGACGAAGCGGAGCGAGCGTTCATCGGCGCCGGAGAGCCGCTTCCGCTCGGCGAGCGCGGAATACGACAGCCAGGCCCCGGCATTCACGTAATAGGCGGCGAGCAGGACGACGCAGGCGAGCCGCGCCGCCGGGACGGCGACCGCGACGCCGATGACGAAGCCGCCGTAGACGGTCAGGTCGCAGCCGAGATCGAGATAACCGCCCAGATCGGTCGGACCGGTTGCGCGGGCAAGCGCCCCATCCAGGCCGTCGAAGGCGCGGCTCACGAGCCAGAGCGCAAGCGCATACCACCAGGACCCGAATCCCGCCGCCACGCACGACCCGATGCCCACCGCGAATCCGGCAACCGTCAACGCGAGCGCGGGCACATGGCGATCGGCGAGCGGGCGTACCATCCGGTCCGCGACGGGCGCCACGAGACGGGAGCGAAGCCGCGAATCGAGCACCCGCCGAGTATCCCAACGTGACCCCCCGCGAACGGTTGGTCACCGTGGCGCTGATCGCGCCGGCGACGCTGGTGCTCCTGCTTCTCTTCGCGGGCGGCCTCGTCGGCGCCGTCTTGCAGTCCCTTCGCCCCGGGCTCGGCGGCCAGATCAGCGGCTCTGCTTGGCGGACGTTGGTCGACGATCCGGGCTTTCGCGCCGCGCTCTGGTTCAGCACGCGCATCGCGCTCGAGGCAACGGCGCTTTCCGCTCTGGTAGCCACGGTCGCGGCGCTCGCCCTGCGGGGGCGCGGCACGCTCCCGCGAACGCTGTTCGCCTTGCCCGTCCCCGTACCCCACCTGCTGGTGGCGACGGTCGCCGTCTTCTGGCTCGCCCCCGGCGGTCTGGCGGATCGGCTCGCAGGCGCGCTTCCGATCTCGCTCGTCCGCGACCCGGCCGGCGTGGGGATCGTCCTCGTCTACGTCTACAAGGAGGCTCCCTTCCTCGCGTTGCTTCTGCTGAGCGCGCTCGGACGCCGCCTTCGCGAACGCGAGGAGGCCGCCGCCGTGCACGGCGCCGACTGGCTGCAGCTCCTCCGCTGGGTCGTCTGTCCGGCGATCCGCAGGCCGCTCGCCGCCGGCTGCCTGATCGTCGGCGCCTTCGCGTTCGGCTCGTTCGAGGTGCCGCTCCTCGTCGGTCCGACCTACCCGCCGACGGTCGCGACCTACGCCCTCCAGGCGACCCAGACCGACCTGATCCAGGGCCAGCCGCTCGCCGCAGCGGCCTTGCTCGTCGCCGCGGCCGCATCATTGCTCATCGCAACCGCCGTGATCGGCATCGCGCGAGGACTCGGTGACTAGACGCCGCCTACCGACCGGTGCTCTGGCCGCCACGGCGTGCCTGTTGTTCGCGCTGCCGCTGGCGGTGCTCGCGCTGCAAGCGTTCGCAGACGAATGGCGCTTCCCCAGCGTGCTCCCGCAACGCCTCGGCCTGCGCGGACTGCACGGCGCGCTCGCATCCGGCGCCGGCGGGGCGGCGTTCGCGAACTCCGCCGAGGTCGCTGTCGCAACCACGGCGCTTGCCCTCCTGCTCGGCTGGCCGGCGGCGCGGGCGCTCGGCGAGCGGCGCCTGCGTCGGCCCGAACCGTTGCTGCTGCTGATCGCGCTTCCTCTCCTCGTGCCGTCGTATGCAACCGGCACCGGCCTCACGACCTGGTTCCTGCGGCTCGGTCTGACCGACTCGCGCGCAGGCCTTGTCCTCGCCCACCTCACCGTCGTCCTCCCCTACGTCACGCTCCTGCTGCTGCCCGCCTTCGGGCCCCGCTTGCGCGAGCTCGAAGAGATGGCCAAGACCGCCGGCGCCGGCCCGGCTCGCCGTCTCATCCAGGTCAGCATTCCCGCCGCGCGCGCGAGCATCGCGACGGCCGCCCTGATCGGGGCCCTCGTTTCGTGGAGCCAGTACGGCATCTCGCTTGCCATCGGCGGAGGCCTGCCGACCCTCCCGATCATCATGCTCCCGTTCGTCCGCAGCGACCCCGAGGTCGCCGCCGCCATGGCTCTCTTCTTCCTCGCCCCCGCGGTCGTCGCCCTGGCCGCCGCCGGACGCGCCGGCCGCGAGCGCTAGCTGCCCTCGCCGCCGCTCAGCTGGCGGATCCGCTCGATGATCCGCCTCGAATCATGGGTGGCGGTTCCGTCGTCTTCGACCAGCACCGGAACCTTCGGTTGTCCGGTCAGCTCGATGATCACCTGACGGTGTGCCGGTTTGGCCGACAGCGGCACGCGATCGGTCTCGAAGTCCAGTCCGGCGACCTTCAACTCACGGGCAACCCGGCCGCACGGGCAGAGCCGGTCGGTCGGGGTCTTGCAGCGATACAACCTCATGGCATCACTCCCGCACCAGGCCGAGCACCTAGTCGACGCGCGAGACTGCGGTCGGAGCTTCGGCGTCGCCGAGCGTTCGCAGGACGTGGACGAGTCGTGTGAGGGAGGCGAGGGTCGAGCGGCAAATGCTGCAGCGAGCGAGATGGCGATCGATTCGCAGGCGCTGCAAGCCGTGCAGCTCACCTTCGAGGCGGTCCGAGAGCGCTTCCGCCGTGGCCGCGCAACTCGCCTCCAGGAGACTCATGCCTGCTCTGATGCCGTGGCGCGCACGCTCGATTCACCCAAAAGAACGGAGACCCTGCGATGCCCAGCGAGCACGCTGCGCGACGGCTTCGCACTCGCCGCGGCCGGCGCCTACGCAGACTTCCGCACCGTTGCGCTCGCCGTGCTGCGCGGCCGGCTCGCCCAGGTCGAGACGCTGCGCCGAGACCCCGGCGAGGCCGCCGAACGGAGGAGTGCGTGCTGATCGCCGTTCATCCCTGGGACATCGACGGCGCCAAACGCGCCGGCCTGCGGGGCGGCTGGCTGAACCGCAGGCGCAGCCAACACCCGGACTTCTTCCGACCGCCGGATGCCACCGCTGAGACGCTCGGCCGGCTCGCCGACGAGCTCCTCAACGCCGCGGGAACTTCGAGTTAGAAGCTCGCGGCGCGCGGCACTGCGGCTTCCGGTTTGAGCTCGAGTAACTCGGCTGGGACGGGTCGGCCGAGGTAGTAGCCCTGGACGACGTCGCAGCCGAGGCGGGCGAGCGTCTCCCAGGCCGCCCCGGTTTCAACGCCTTCTGCCACGACCGCGAGGCCGAGGTTGTGGCTGAGCGCGATCGTCGAGCTGACGATGACCGCGTCGTCCTGGTCGGATTGCATGTTGAGGACGAAGGCCTTGTCGATCTTGAGCACGTCGACCGGCAGCCGTTTCAGGTAGGCGAGCGATGAGTTGCCGCTGCCGAAGTCGTCGATCGCGAGCCGCACACCCAGGTCGCTCAGGCGGGTGAGGATGGTGCGGGCGCGCACCGGGTCGGCGAGGATCGTGTTCTCGGTGATCTCGAGCTCGAGGAAGCTCGGGGCGAGGCCGGCTTCGCTGAGTAGTTCGGCGACCTCGTCGGGCAGCTTGAGGTCGAGCAGGTCGCGGCCGGTGATGTTGACGGAGACCGCGAGCTCGATCCCTTGCTCGTGCCAGGCCCGGCATTGCTTGATCGCCTGCCGCAGCACCTGGCGGGTCAGCGCCCGGATCAGCCCGGTGCGCTCGGCCAGGGGGATGAACTGATCGGGGCCGAGCAGCCCGTGGCTGGGATGCGGCCAGCGCACGAGTGCTTCGACGCCGCGCAGCTCACCGCTTCGCGCCGCTGCCTGCGGCTGGTAGTGGCAGACGAGCTCCTCGGCGGCGATCGCGCGGCGAAGCTCGGCCACCAGCTGCAGCCGCTCAGGCGAGAAGTGGTCGTGGTCGGGCGAGAAGATTTCCGCGCCGGTCCGGAGTTCTTTCGCGACGTACATGGCGATGTCCGCGTGCCGGATCAGCGTCTCGACGTCACCGCCCTGCTCCGGTCCCACTGCCACCCCGACGCTCGCATCGACGTCGAGCAGGATCTCCGCAACCGTGACCGGCTCGGCGAGCGCCGCCCGGACCCGTTCGGCGGCGGCCAGCGCCTCCTCCGGCCCCGCGACGTGATGCGCGAGCACGGCGAACTCGTCGCCGCCCAGCCGGGCAACGGTGTCGCTCTCCCGCATCGCCGCGCGCAGTCGCGCGGCGACCTGCTCGAGAACGCGGTCGCCGCTCTCGTGCCCGAGCGTGTCGTTGATCTCCTTGAACCGGTCGAGATCGAGCAGCAGCACGGCGAAGCCGCGCCGCTCCCGGCCGGCGAGCAGCACCGCCTGCTCGACCCGGTCGCGGAAAAGGACGCGATTGGGAAGCCCGGTCAGGTGATCGTGCAGCGCTTGATGCTCGATCTCCTCGACGTGGTCGCGGAGGCGCCGCGTGACGCGCCGAAGGATCGGGAACAGCGCCGCGTAGAGGGCGAGCAGCGCGACCGCCAGCCCCCCCGCGATCGGCAGGAAAGCCGTGCTTGTCGCGGCGGCGACGGGCCGGTAGTCCTGATACAGCTCGAACACGCCTACCGGCGTCGTGCCTCCTAGGGTGACCGGCACGTACGTCTCGAGCACCTTGAAGTCCGGTCCCGGGCCTCCTTCGTGGTTCAGGTCGGTGACATCTTGGACGTGACCCCGGGCCAGCGCGTCCTCGGCGTCCGACGCGGCCGGGTTGTTCCCGATCAGGTCGTGCACATTTGAGTACGTGATGCGGCCATCGGCTGCGTAAAGCTTGACGCGCACGGCACCGCCAACGAGCACCTCGTCGCGGAAAAGCGTGTCGAGTGTACGCAGGCGCGAACCGGCCAGCGGCTGCTGGAAGTCGCTCGGCTGGAGAGCGCGACGGAGGATTGTGTTCGCGACGAAGGTGGCGTGGAAGCGGACCGCTCGCTCGGCTTCCGTCGTCGCGTAGCGATGGGCGTACCAGAGAAACCCCGCAGCGGCGAAGGCGAGCGTCAGCGCCGCATAGACCGCGAACCGCAAAGCGAGCCGGGGCGGCCGCGCCGGCGCCGAAAAGCCATGCCGCATGTCGCCCTTATCGGCCGAACGGAGCCGACCCTTGACTCAGCTGCCGCCTCCGGGACCGCCATGCTCCCAGCGCTCCAACTCCTCGCGCAGCCGCATGCGGCCGCGGTGAATCCTGCTCTTCGCTGCCGCGAGCGAGATCTCGAGCACCTCGGCGACCTCCTCGTTCGAGAGCCCCTCGAGATCGCGCAGCACCACAGCCGCCCGGTACTCGATCGGGAGCGCGCGCAGCCGCTCGATCAGGAAAGCGCGCGCGTCCGCCGCTGCGAACGCGTCATCCGCGGCGGCGAGTGTCGTCTCCTGCAGCTCGCTCGTCGGCAGCGTCTTGCGGCGACGGCGCATCAGCGCCTCGTTGACCGCGATCCGGTACAGCCAGGTGTACGGGGCGGCGTCGCCGCGGTAGCGCCCCAGG
>JABFWJ010000108.1 GCA_013362295.1 Thermoleophilia bacterium | reverse complement strand
GCTCGCGGGCGAGTATCCCGCGGCACGCCGCTGGGCCTTCCGGGTCGCCGTGGTCGGCGGCTCCGCCGCCGTCGCGCTGCTCGGCTACTTCCTGCTCGACCTCGGCTAAGCGTCGCGCAGGAACGAGGGCGGCTCGAGCACCTCGCCGCTCCCGCCCGACGACGCCGTCACGAACGTCCCCCGTCGGCCGGTCGCCTTGCCGATGCCGGTCGCGACGACGGTCACCCACATCTGGCCTTCGAGACGATCGTCGATCGTCGCGCCGAAGATGATGTTGGTGTCGTCCGTCGCTGCCTCGCGGACTGCCTCGGCGGCCTCGTTGACCTCGTAGAGCGTGAGATCGTCGCCTCCGGCGATCGAGAGCAGGATGCCGCGGGCGCCGGTGATGTCCGTGTCGAGCAGCGGGCTGTTCAGCGCGCGCTCGGCCGCCTCCTTGCCGCGGTTTTCGCCGGTCGCGAAGCCGATCCCCATCAGGGCGGAGCCCGACTCGGCCATGATCGTACGCACGTCGGCGAAGTCCAGGTTGATCAGACCGGGATTGGTGATCAGGTCGCAGATGCCCTGGACGCCGTGGCGGAGGACGTCGTCGGCGATCCGGAAGGCGTCGAGCATCGAGGTCGACTTGTCGAGCACCTCGAGCAACCGGTCGTTCGGAACGACGATCAGCGTGTCGCACGCCTCGCGCAGCGCGCGCAGTCCCTCGTCGGCCTGCTTCATGCGCCGCGAGCCCTCGAACTTGAACGGCATCGTCACGATCCCGACGGTGAGCGCGCCGAGCTCGCGGGCGATCCGCGCGACGATCGGCGCCGCGCCCGATCCGGTGCCGCCGCCCTCCCCGGCGGCGACGAAGACCATGTCGGAGCCGCGCAGGGCCCGCTTGATCGCGTCGTAGCCGTCTTCGGCGGCGCGCCGCCCGAGCTCCGGGTCCGCGCCGGAGCCGAGACCCTCGGTCAATTCGCTGCCGATGTGGATCTTCGTCGACGCGTCGCTCATCTGGAGCTGCTGGATGTCGGTGTTGACCGCGAGGAAGTCGACCTGGGTGATCCCGGCGTCGATCATGCGGTCGACGGCGTTGAGCCCGGCGCCGCCGACGCCGACGACGCGGATGACCGCGAGGTACGAGGCGTTGTCGCGGGCACGCTCGAGGCGCGCCGGCTGGTCGGGCAGCGGATCGAGCCAGCGGTGGGCGCGGCGCTCCTCGCGCGCCGGCTCGGGATCGGGTGCCGGGGCGACCGCGCGGATCGGCGTCGGCGCCGGTTCGGGCGCGCGCCGTTCCTCCGCCCTCGGCGGAGCTGGAAGCTCCGTGGGAAGTGTCTGCTGCTCGTCCTTCGAGGTGCTGTTGCGCTGCGCCGCCTCCGTCGCGCGGAAGAGCTCCGCGAGCGGGCCCTCACGCATGCTGGCGCGGTTTCTGGCCATTGAGCACCTCCTTCGCGAGGTCCCGGTACATCTCGGCGGCCTCGCCGGTCGGTTCGTACGCGAGGACGGACGACCCCTTGACGGGTGCCTCGGCGAAGCGAACGGTCTTGCGGATACGGGTGTTGTAGACGAGGTCGCCGAAGTTCTCGCGCAGGATCTCGTCGGCCTCGCGCGAATGCGTGATGCGGCGGTCGAACATCGTCGGCACGATCCCCATGATCGACACCGTCGGATTGAGGTTCTCGCGCACCATCGCAAGGGTGTTCTCGAGCTGCACGAGCCCGCGGAGCGAGAGGTACTCCGTCTGGACGGGGACGAGGACGCCCGTGGCCGCGACGAACGCGTTGATCGTGAGCAGGCCGAGCGACGGCGGCGTGTCGATCAGGATGAAGTCGTACCGGTCGCGCACGGGGACGAGCGCTTTCTCGAGTGCGCGTTCGCGGCCGATCTGCGACGACAGCGCCATGTCCGCGCCGGCGAGGTCGATCGACGAGACGGCGACGTCGACCTCGCGTGTCTCGATCACCTGGTCGATCGGCAGGCGGTGGACCAGCACGTCGAACATCGAGCGCTCGATCGCATCCGGGTTGAGTCCCTGCGACATCGTCAGGTTCCCCTGCGGGTCGAGGTCGATGAGCAGCACCTTGTAGCCGTGCTCGGCGAACGCGACGCCGAGGTTCAGGGTCGTGGTCGTCTTGGCCACGCCGCCCTTCTGGTTCGCGAGCGCAATCACCTGTGTTTCTTCATGCGCTGTCTCACCGTGCGCGGCCGCGCTCGCAGGGCGAACGTTGGGACGCGGAAGGAGGCGCGCGAGACCCATCTGAGAGGCCAGTTCGGGTCGATTCAGTCCATTCCTTCCGCCTCCTCTCGAAGTTTCGTTGCCGCCGTGTGGGCCCGCGCGTCGCCCTCCGCGCGCGCCCACGCCTCCGCCTCCGGCACGAGCGCACGCAACTCGGCGAGTAGCTCCGGGCCTGGGCCTCCGCCGGCGTGCTGTAGTCCACGCAGCTCCTCGATGCGCGTCAGCCGGGCAAGTACGCGTGCAGCTTCGTCCATGCAGCGACGGTAGCCGCGCCCGTGTCACATGTCTGTGCCGGCTTCGTGAAAAGACCGTGTCAGGCGACGCGAAGCACGGACGACGGGCGCGGCCGGAGACCGAGCAGCGTGTCGTCGAGCGCCACGACGAGCTCGGCCCGGTTGCCGTGCGACAGCGTCTCGACGAGAGCGCGCCGGACTGCGTCACGGGCGTCGTGGCCGAGGCGCTCCTCGCGCAGCGCCTCCAGCAGGTCGCTGCGCTCCCGCGTCTTGTCGCCCAGCAGCACCGCAGACCGCATCGCCGCCGCCCACGTGCCTCCGTCGCCGCCGAGCAGGCACGTCAGCGACTCGCGCACCTGGGCCGACCGGAACGGCTCCTCCGAGAAGAGCGACAGCTCCCAGCGGTCGAGCGCCTCGCCGAGCTCGCGGTCGCCGTCCGCGAGCGTCAGCCTGGCGCGCAGGTCGGCGGTGAGCCGCGCGCGGACCTTGTCGAGGCGCGTTGCGTCGCCGCGCGGCTGCGTCGCGGCGATCGGGAGCAGCGGCGCGATGCGCAGCGGCCGGAAGTCGAGTCGTTCGAAGACGACCGGCCCCGCGGCGACGGCGCCCGCGGTCGCGAGCCGGAGCGCGGTCACCGCGTCCGCGAGCTCGGCCGCGGCGTCGGGCGGCTCGGACTCGTCGGGCTCGAGCTCGCGGCGCAGCTCGAGCAGCAGCAGGCGGTCGATCTCGCGAGCGAAGTCTGGCGGCATCAGCCCGCGCGCCTCGGGCCAGAGGTTCGAGATCTCCCCCGCGACGACCGGCCGGAGCGTGATCCCCGCGCCGAGGTCGGCGTCGGAGCCGGCAGAGAGACCGACGACGGGGGCGAGCGCGACGTACGTGCGCGCCGTGCCGAAGAGCGTGCGCTCGAGGTCCGCGTAGGCGGCATCGAACGCCTCGTCGTCCCAGTCGAACCCGCCGCAGCGCTCGGCCGTCCACGTCAGCATGGGAACGAGGATCGAGCGGTAGAGCGCCTCGTCTCCGGTGTCGCCGATGCCCGAGTGGGCGCGCGCGAAGATCGCGGCGGCCGGCTCGCGTTTCAGGTCCTCGAGCGCGTGGCGCGCGTCGGGCAGGCGGCGCAGGGTCGGCGACTGCTCCTCGACGAACCCGCGCACGAGCGGCCGGTACTCATAGAGCGACGGCCCCTCGCGCGTCGCGTGCTCCTCGAACGCGAACGGGACCTGCGCGCCGCGCTCGGCCGCGAAGGCCGAGAGACAGAACGCACGCATGGATTCGTAGAGATGCGGCGCGCGCAGCACGCCGTGAACTACGAGCGCGGTGGGTCGTCTCCTGCCTGGCAGCGCGGGCACCAGTACGCCATGCGGTTGTCGTCGCCCTGCCCCCAGGAACGGATCGTCGTCCGACAGCGCGGACAGGGCCGGCCGGCGCGGCGGTACACGCGGTGACCTCGGCCGCGGCCCGTGTCGACGGATTCGCGCATCAACGCGGCGGCCGCCTCGAGCGCTCTGCGGCGGTGGGCTTCCGGCACGTCGCCCAGCCTCCGCCAGGGCGAGACTTCGACATCCCACAGCGCCTCGGCGAGCCACATGTTCCCGATGCCCGCGACGAGGGACTGGTCGAGCATCGCCTCGCCGAGCCGGCGCGACGGATCGGAGCGGCGCATCCGCTCGAGCATCGTGCCGATGCGCGGCGGGCGCTCGAGGATGTCGGGACCGAGCCGCGCGAGCGCGCGCGTGTGCAGCTCGAGCACCGGGCCGTTCCAGAGCACCCCCTCGGCCTGCTCGCCGCGCAGCACGAGCCACGGCTTGCCGGCCCGTACCTCGCCGCGGGGCCTCACCGACCACCGTCCCGACATGCGCAGATGGGAGCGCAGCGCGATGCCGCCCTCGAAGCGCAGGATGAGGTTCTTCCCGTGCGCGTGCACCGACTCGAGCGTGCGACCGTCGATCCGTTCGGCGACGCCCTCGGCCCGCGCGCGCGGATGAGGAGACTCGGCAGCGATCCGCTGGCCGACGAGCACCTGGAGCCGGCGCGCCGCCCGGTGGAGCGAATCGCCTTCTGGCACGTTTCCCACGGTAGCCGGAGGGCAGATGAGTCCCGGATGCTGCCTTGCCGGCGACCCTGAACATCTCCGCGCTGACCCAGCGCACGGGCGTCCCTTCCGACACGATCAGGAAGTGGGAACGACGCTATGGCGTGCTGCACCCTGATCGCACGCCGGGGGGCCAGCGCCGCTACAGCGAGCTCGACGTCGCGCGCGTCGAGTGGCTGAAGGCGCGACTCCGCGAGGGTTTCCGCATCGGCGAGGCCGCAGTGCTCCTGGGTGGAGGTCACACGGTCGCACTTACGGTGGATGAGCTGCGGGACGGGATCGTGGCCGCCGCGGCGGCGAGCGACGTCGAGGCGCTCCGTGATCTCGTCGACCAGTCGATCGCGCTCACCGCCCTCGACGAGTCGTTCCTCCGCGTGCTCGGCCCCGCGCTCGCGACGATCGGCGAGCGGTGGGCGGCCGGCGCCCTGAACGTCGCACAGGAGCATCTCGCGAGCGCGACCGTGCGGACCGCGTTGCAGAAGCTCCTGTCGGATCAGCGGACCGGGTTACGCGGGACGGCGGTGCTCGCGTGCGTACCCGGCGAGCGACACGAGATCGGACTGCTGATGTTCGCCGTCCTCCTCCGATCCGACGGCTGGCAGGTCGCATACCTCGGCGCCGACACGCCGTACGCCGACGCCCTCGAGCTCGCCGATCGTCTGGGCGCGTCGGCGCTCTGCTTCAGCGCCGCATCGCGCGAGACGGCGCGGGCGCTCGACGGCGAGCTGCTGGCGAGGCCGCCGCCCGCTTCGCTGACCGTCTTCGCCGGCGGCAGCGGAACCGACCGAACCGACCTGCGTCGCGCCGTGGCCGAGCTGCGACGACTCTCCGACGTCGCCCAGAGTTGAGAGGCCCGGCGGCAGGCGCCGTGGCCACGCTCGCCTGGGCCGCGCTCGAACCGGTCGACAAGCGCCTCTTCCGCCACGACTACTCCGACGTCGCGCTGCTCGGCAAGTTCGCGACGCGCACGCGAGCGTGGCCGATCGTCGGGCTGGCGATCCACGCAGCGAACGGCGCCGTGTTCGGGCTTGCCTTCGACGCAGTGCGGCGGCGCACGTCCGCGGAGCCACGGCGCGTCGCGCTCGCACTCGCGCTCGCCGAGAACTTCGCGCTCTTCCCTCTGTCACGCATCGTCGACCGGAGACACCCGGCGCGCGGCGAGCCCGGGCTCGCGCCGCTCTTCAGCGGGCGCGGGCTCGCGCAGTCGACTACGCGGCATATCGTCTTCGGGATCGTCCTCGGCCGCCTTGCCTCACGTTCTGGCTGACATTCCCCGGATCGTGCTCGCGCCGCTCGCGGGCGGACCGTCGACGCCCCAGCTCGCGGCCGCAGTCTCGAACGCGGGCGGTCTCGGGTTCGTGGCGGCCGGTTACCTGAGCGCGGCCGAGTTCGCAGCGCGCCTGGCGCGCACACGCGAGCTGACCGACGGGCCGCTCGGCGCGAACGTCTTCGTCCTCCGCGAGGCGCCGGTCGACGAGGCGGCGCTGGCCGCGTACGCACGCGAGCTCGAGCGCGAGGCTGCGGCGCTCGGCGTCGAGCTGGGCGACGCGCGCTTCGACGACGACGAGCTCGCGGCGAAACTCGAGGCTGCC